>JBCDID010000278.1:0-5190 GCA_038749355.1 Pseudomonadota bacterium
GAGGACGCAGCCTGAGAACTCGGCGGTGCAGGAGGAGACGAGGAAGTCGATGAACTCCTTCTTCAGCTCCGGATCCATGCCGTCCCAATCGATCTGATCCCAGTCCTCATTCTTCTTGAAGTGGCCCTTGTTCGGGTCGGACTTCATCTCGTCGATGAGGGCGTCCCATTCCTCGCGGACCGGGTCGACGTCGATGGCGTCCATCTCGTCGAAATTGGTCGTGTAGAAACGCGGGGTCAGGAGCGTGTCCTGCATGGCGACGGCAGTGGCTTCTTCGGAATCGAACTTGGCCATCTCCTCCGCGATGGCAAGCCCCTCCTCGACGGTCGTTGCATCGGCCGTGTGGGTTGCGCGTTGGACGTTCATAACCGCACCTCCTCGGAGAAGCAGAATTCGCAAAGTTCCATGACTTCCAGATCCCCGGTCATCCGGGTCCAGAGGCGCCCGAGCGCGGAGGCGCGGACGATCACGGCAACCCGGTCCTCCCGCACGATCTCGCCGAAGGGCGCCATGATCTCGGGCCCTTGCACCTCGACCTCATCACCGGGGTGCACCACCGCCCCGTTGTTGAAGCGCACATGCGCGTGCAGACTCTCGAACTTGTGGCTGATCTCTACGGTACAGGGAGCGGTCTCTCGCTCTCTCGTAAACAGTCCCATTGTCAGTCCTCCGTTTGGCGTTGATCGCGGTTGTTATGGGTCCAGCAGCGTCGCGACGGCTGTGGTTCAGATGTGGCCGGGTTCGGCCATGGTTGCGTTATGGCCGCATGGCCTGTCATCGCGGAACGCCTCTCCTATTCCGCGGCGATGGTTTCGGGGGCGGCCAGAGGTGCGTCTCCGGCGCCCCTGGTCACGGCGGAGCGGGCGTGCTCGCCAAGGATCCGCGCGACCTTCTCGGCATCTGGAATGCAGCGCAGCGCAGGCTGGCTGTTCGCGATGCGCCAGGGACGGGCATGCGGCCAGATGACGAGATAGGAAAACCGGGTCTCGCCGATCAGGCTCAACGCGATGGTCCCGGTCCCGTTCGGTTTGGTCTGCAGGTCGGCCGAACCGATCCAGCGATAGGGCAGGTTCAGCGTCACGGTCAGCGCCGCACCGATCCGCATAGCGACCCGGCGGTTCGTGATCGTGTAGACCGTGGCACGCGCCATGATCCATGCGCTGAGGCACAGCAGCCCGCAGGTCACGAAGCCCGCACCCAACAGCGCCATCAGGGCGCCCGAGCCTTGCGCGACACCGCCATCTGCCCATCCGGCCCAGCCACGCCAGACCGCGAGCAGCAGGAAATATGCCGCCACCCAGCGCACCATCAGAGCATCGGATGCGAGCGCCCACCAGTTCGGCGCACCCTGCCAGAGTATCCGCTCACCCTCCGGCGGAAGCTCGGGCAGTCCGGCAACCGGTTCGGACCCTTTTAGATCGTCTTCTTCTTCCATGTCGTGTGCCTCTCTTTCGAAGGCTGTGCGTTGTGCGTTGTATGTGCCCTCCCCCCGACCGGCGGGAGGGCGATCTTCGGATCAGCCCAGCAGTGGTTCAAGCCGCGCCTGCGGGTCGGCATAGAGCTTGCCGCCGCAGTAGTAGGCGCAGATCTTTTCCTCCTCGAGCAGGGTGATCTGGCTTCCCGATGCCGTGGTCGGCACGCCTGCAAACTGTCCGGCGTAAAGCGAATGCACGTTCACCTTGTCGGACCAGTAGAAGTTCGCGAGCTGGATCGGGATGAGCCGCTTGCCTGCCTCGCCCAGATCGTACTCCAGGTAGCGCACGAGGTGCTCCGGCACGTCGACCCACATGTCCGTCACGGTGCCCACTGTCTCGCCATCGGCGCTGACCACAGGCATGCCGCGCGGGTCCTTGCCGGCGGAGACCGCAAACCCGTCGACCGCGGACATCGGCTGGATCTTGTTGTGACCGTGGCCGTCGAGCTCCGGCTCGTCCCGGCGCATGCACCAGGACGCGGGTCCGACGCCGTCCGCCATCGGATCACCCGTTGGCACGAACGGCGAGCCTGCCGCAGCCGACGTCTGCTCCAGCGCGATGGGCCGGTCATCCACGGGGTGGTCGTTGGGCACCGCCACTTCGCCCCGCCCATGGGGCAGCTTGAAGGTCTTGGGATCCGGCACGGACAGGGGTCCCTGGTTCCATGCGGTCTTCCCGTCATCGTGCACCAGCGGATACCCTTCGCGCATGTTCTCGCGCTGCAGGTAGATGATCAACCCGGCGAAGAAAGCCCAGAACAGGTACAGCGTCAGCTGTGCCAGGTCGAAGCTTCCAACCAATGGGAAATGTGACTCGAATTCCATGGTCAGTCTCCTTTCGGTGCCATGATGCTCATGTTGGAAGGTCGGCCAGACCGATCCGGGCGCCTTCCGCGTTGTGCTTGGTGTGTGTGAGTTGCCGGGTCCGCACCAACGGTCCCAGCGCGACAAGCGTCAGGAACAGCAGGCCGAGTTCGGCGTGATAGACGAATGAGTAGCCGGTGGCAGGCGACGTCAGTGCAGGGCCGAGCGCGCCGGAGCTTGCCGCCGCGCCCACGATGTCGCGCAGCCCTCCGCCAATGGCGATGCCGAGCCCGGCTGCGGTGGCCTGTGCAGCACCCCAGGCGCCCAGCGCCAGCCCGCGCCCTGCCAGTTTGCCCACGGGCATCGTCATGGCGGCTGTCAGCGTGGCAATCGCGAAGAGCCCGCCGCCAAAGCCGATCAGTGCGGCTCCCGCATAGAACAGTCCGGGCGAATGCATCGGTGCTGACATGATGACCGCCGAGAACGCGGCCACACCCGCCAGGATGCCGCGTCCCGCCATGGAATAGGGGTTCAACCCCATGGCCAGCCAGCGTGCGGCCAGCGCGAAGCCCAGCAGCGCACCTGCCGCCCAGATCGCAGTCAGCAGCGTCGTCGCCGAGACCGAAAGTCCTAGGATCTCGCCGCCATAGGGCTCCAGCAGCACATCCTGCATCTGGAACGCCATGGTGCCGAGGAAGACGACCAGCAGCAACCGCCCGGCCTGTCCGCCCCTTAGCAGATCCGCCCAGGCATGGCTGAACTCCGGGCGCGGTGCCGCGCGTTCCTGCGCGGATTGCGGGCGCACCCGCTCCTGCCGCCAGAGCGCGATGAGGTTCAGGACGACGGTCATCACGGCCGTGCCCTGGACCACCTGCACCAGCCTGATCGACGAGAAATCCCTCAGCAGCGCCCCGATGATCACGGCCGAGACCGCCATGCCAACCAGGAACATCACGTAGAGGAGCGCCACCACGCGGGGGCGGGTTTCCTCGGTTGCCAGATCGGAGGCCAGCGCCAGCCCTGCCGTCTGGGTCATGTGCAGGCCGAGCCCCGTGGCCAGGAATGCGAGTGCGGCCAGCAGTTCCCCGGCAAACGGGATCTGGTGCACCGCGTCTCCCGACAGCACCAGCAACGCGAAGGGCATCACGGCCAGACCGCCCATTTGCCAGAGCGAGCCGAACCAGATGTAAGGCACCCGGCGCCAGCCGATGGCGCTCCGATAGTGATCTGAACGGAAGCCCAGGAGCGCCCGGAAAGGCGCGATCAGCACCGGCAACGCGACCATTGTGGCCACGATCGCGGCGGACACGCCCAACTCCACGATCATCACGCGGTTCAGCGTGCCCAACAGCATCACCGTCGCCATGCCCACCGAGATCTGGAACAGCGACAGCCGCAGGATCTGGCTCAGCGGGAAACCCTCGCTGCCCGCATCCGCGAACGGCATGAAACGATGGCCGAGCCGCCGGAACGTATCGCGGGGGATGATCACTTACGCAGCTCCATGGCCTGAGAGATGTAGAAGCCGCGGCTGATCCGGTCGGAGGCGGGCATGACCCAGCCGCCGAACCGCGCGTCGCCAGCGACGCGGCGGCGCAGGTCCGCCTCGGCGATGGGTTGGATGGCGGGTGAGCGGTCGGAACGCGGGAAGAGCTTGCCGACCGTATGCATCGCGGCAAGGAGGGGCGTGCGGGGCGCGACTGTGAACACCATCGAATGGCGCGTCCGTCCGGCGAGCTTCGCCAGCGCATCCACGATATCGCCCGGCGCATAGTGGATCAGGCTGTCCATGGCGAAGATGTGGTCGAACCGTCCGAGATCCTCGCTCAGCATGTCGCCAGTGCGAAAGTCGATCTTGTGTTGGTAGGCGTCGGGCGTCCGGTCGCGCGCGACCTCCAGCAGGCTGGCCGAGATGTCGACGGCCACGACTTCGGCACCGCGCCGTGCCAGTTCGACCGATGCCTGACCGACGCCACAACCGGCATCGAGAACACGGCGGCCCTCCAGATGCGCAGGCAGACGGCAGAGCATGGTCGCCCGCATCTGATCCCGCCCCTCGCGCACCGTCTGACGGATGCGCGACACGGGCGCGTCCGAGGTAAGCCGCGCCCAGGTCTCGGACGCTGTGCGGTCGAAATAG
This sequence comes from Pseudomonadota bacterium, assembly GCA_038749355.1. GTDB lineage: Bacteria > Pseudomonadota > Alphaproteobacteria > Rhodobacterales > Rhodobacteraceae > Thermohalobaculum. Next base: position 4,419 of record JBCDID010000278.1, read on the forward strand.
GTCTCGAGCTTGCCGCGTGTGTCGGAATAGGTATCCGTCATGTCCAAGGTTCCTGCATCAATCGAACCCCAGCAATTCGAAGATGTCCCGATCTTCCATTGGTGCCGGTGCAAGCGGTTCCGTGCCGTTCCAAAGCGTTTCGGCCAGGCGCATGTATTCCTTCTGCACATAGACGATGTCTTCCTCGTCGGGCATTTCGAACACGGTGCATTTCTTCAGGCGCGAACGGCGGATCGCATCAACGTCCGGCATGTGGGCGATACGGTTGAACCCCACTTCGCGGCAGTACTTGTCTACCTCGTCCGTGTTCTTGGACCGGTTCGCGATGCAGCCTGCAAGGCGCACCTGGTAGTTCTTAGACTTCGCCTGCACCGCCGCGATGATGCGGTTCATGGCGTAGATGCTGTCGAAATCGTTGGCCGTGACCACGACCGCCCGGTCCGCGTGTTGCAAGGGGGCGGCGAAGCCGCCGCAGACCACGTCGCCGAGGACATCGAAGATCACCACATCGGTGTCGTCCAGCAGGTGGTGCGCTTTCAACAGCTTGACGGTCTGGCCCACAACGTAGCCGCCGCACCCGGTCCCTGCCGGCGGGCCGCCTGCTTCGACGCACATCACGCCGTTATAGCCTTCGTAGACGAAGTCCTCGGGGCGCAGTTCCTCGGCGTGGAAGTCGACCTCTTTCAGAATGTCGATCACAGTCGGAACGAGAGAACCTGTTAGAGTGAACGTGGAATCGTGTTTCGGATCGCATCCGATCTGCAACACGCGC
>JBCDID010000279.1:0-5180 GCA_038749355.1 Pseudomonadota bacterium
GAAACTATGTCAGACCGGATGCGCTTTGGGATATTCTTGGCCCCATTCCATAAGCCAGGGATCAACCCGACACTCGCCTTGCAACAAGATCTGGAGTTGGTGCAGTGGCTAGATCGCTGCGATTATGACGAGGTTTGGTTCGGAGAGCACCACTCTGCCGGTTCCGAGATATCGGCCAGTCCTGAGCTGATGATCGCCACAGCCGCCGAGCGGACCAAACATATCAAACTGGGTACCGGAGTTGTGTCGGTCAGCTACCACAACCCGCTTTGGGTGGCAGAGCGGATCGTGCAGCTAGATCACCTGACCCGCGGCCGCGTTATGTTGGGCCTCGGCCCAGGCTCGTTGCCAACTGATGCGACCATGATCGGCCTTTCGCAAAAGGAGACACGCCGCTTGCTGGCCGACGGCCTCGACGTCGTCACCCGCCTCCTGAGAACCACTGAGCCGGTCAACTTCGAGAACGATCGCTGGGTTCTCAAGGATGCCCGTCTGCATCTTCGGCCCTACTCGAACTTCGACCTAGCAACCGCGGCAGTCGCCTCTCCGACCGGGGCTAAGCTGGCCGGCCGCTACGGAACCGGCATGATCTCGATTGGCGCGACAACGGCTGCCGGGTTCGACGCTCTGGCGCTCCACTGGGACGTGGTCGAGGCCGAAGCACAGCACTACAAGCAATCGGTCGACCGGGCGAAGTGGCGTCTTGTCGGGTTGTGCCATATCGCGGAGACGGCCGAGCAGGCGCGGCGCGATGTGGAGTACGGCATTGAACACTGGTTCCACTACTTCCAGGAGATCGCCGCATTCCCGCAGATGTCGATGCCCGGCAACAATGCCAAGGAGATGATCGACTTCATCAATGACTCCGGGTTTGGTGCGATCGGCACGCCAGACATGTGCCGCGCCCAGATTGAGCGGTTGTGGAAGCAGTCGAACGGCGGTTTCGGCGCCTACCTCCTGCTGGCGCATAACTGGGCTAACTTCGATGCGACCCGGCGCAGCTATGATCTGATCGCACGCGAAGTGTTCCCGCACTTCCAGGGCCAGCATCAATCCACCATGAACGCGGCCGTACGCGCCGAGAAAATGCGCCCGGAACTCGCAGAAATCCACATGAAGGCAGTCGAGACCGCACAAGAGAGCTATGCGGCTGAGAAGGAAAGCCGCCAACCCGTGATCGAGCCGGCTGAATAACAAGCGCGGTGCCGGGCCCCTTCGGCCCGGTGCCACCCTTCAATCTCGCATCACGAAAATACCTATGGCGCCATTACAGCGTTCGGCTTGGCTCCCAAGATCTGGAAGCCTTGCCCGCATTGCTGCGGAAGCTGACCGCACATCCTGAGACCCAAGTGTAGGAGCCCGTGCTTCCGAGAGTTCAGTTTGCCGACGCCGCAGAAATCAGATCGTCGCCAATCTCTGCTGCAAACTTGTCCCAGACCGGTAGCAAAGTCTCGCGCCAATCTCTGATCTCGTCTGCTCGGATTCGGCGTACCGGCGTGTCGCTCTCGATGACCTTGGCACGGTTCACCTCGTCAAGCTGGAAAGCAAACCCGTTGTACTCGTGCGTGACCTCCTGGATCACGCGGTCCAGCCGTGCGCTCAAGTCAGGATCGAGCGCCTGCCAGAAGTCGGTCGACACAACCAGCGCATAGGCGATCACACTATGGTTCGTCTCGTTGATCGAATGCTGCTGGGTGTAGAACTTCTTGGTGTAGATGTTGGACCAGGAGTTTTCCTGACCGTCGATCGCCCCGCTTTCCAATGCCCCGTAAACCTCGGAGAACGCCATCTTCTGCGCCGTCGCGCCCAGCAGATCATAGTAGGCACGCTCAACCGGCGAGCCCTGAATACGGAAAGTCAGCCCTCTGATATCCCCGGGTCCGGCCAACGGACGATTGGCCGAAAGCTGGCGCATCCCGTTCATCCAGTAGGCAAGCCCGGTGAGCCCTTTATCGTCGAATGACTTCAGCAGGTCCTGTGCCGGATCCGAATAGGTGAAATCGATCACGTGGATCATGTCGCGGAACATGAAGGGCAGGTCAAAGACCTGAAAGCCCTTGGCGAACCCGCTGAGCTTGGCAAGCGAGGGCGCAGCCATCTGCACGTCTCCGCGCCGCATGGCAGCCCAGAGTTCCTCGTTGTCCGAATAAAGCTCGGCATTCGGATGCACGATCATGCATAGATCGCCTTGGAACTCCGCGTTCACGCGTTCCGCCAAAGCTGCCGCCGCGCGTCCCTTCGGGTGCCCGACCGGCGTGGTGACATGCGAGAAACGGATCACCTTCTCGCCAAAAGTGCACTCAGCTTCGTTTGCAGCAGCCCCTTCCCAAGACAGGGCGACCGTACAGGCCAGCAAGCTCGCAAGGATACGGGGGAGCATGTCACACCTATTTCGTCACGATCTCTGGCCCCATCACTGCATTTGGCAGGGCGGTCGAGATCCAGGGCACGTAGGTCACGATGATCAGGAAGACGAAGAGCACAGCAAGGAACGGGAGTGCTGCGCGCACCACCGACATCATCGGCATGCCCGCGACCCCCGAGGTGACGAACAGGTTCAGCCCCACCGGCGGCGTGATCATGCCGATCTCCATGTTCACGACCATGATGATGCCGAGATGGATGGGGTCGATCCCAAGCTCGATGGCAATCGGGAACACCAGCGGTGCGACAATCACCAGCAGGCCCGAGGGCTCCATGAACTGCCCGCCGATCAGTAGGATCACGTTCACGACGATCAGGAACATGATCGGGCCAAAGCCTGCGGCTAGCATCGCCTCGGTGATCTTCTGCGGGATCTGCTCCTCGGTCAGCACGTGCTTGAGTATCAGCGCGTTGGCGATGACGAAGAGGAGTGTGATGGTGAGCTTGCCCGCCTCGAACAGCGTCTTCTTGGTATCCGGGTGAACCAGCGCCGTGACCAGCGCATGCGGCTTGCGCCACAGAGGCACGTTCGCCTCACCTTCCGCCGTCGCAAGCGGTCCCATATCGCGATACACGAAGGTCGCGATAATGAAGGCGTAGACGGCGGCAACGGCGGCGGCCTCGGTCGGCGTGAAGATCCCGCCATAAATCCCGCCGAGGATAATGACGATCAGCAACAGCCCCCAGAAGGCTGCACCGGCCGAGGCCGCCACCTCCCCCCAACCGGCCCAGTCCCCCTTGGGCAGATTGCGGATCTTGGCGATCACATAAATCGTGACCATCAGCATGAAGCCCGCCAGCAAGCCAGGCAAAACACCCGCCAGGAACATGCGGCCGACACTGACCTCAACAGCGGCAGCATAGACCACCATCACGATGGAGGGCGGGATCAGGATGCCCAACGTGCCCGCGTTGCAGATCACGCCTGCCGCGAACTCCTTGGAATAGCCGACCTGACGCATGCCCGCGATCACGATGGTCCCGATGGCGACCACGGTGGCGGGCGAAGACCCGGAGAGCGCGGCGAACATCATGCAGGCAAAGACACCCGCGATGGCCAGTCCGCCCGGGAAGTGGCCCACGCAGGCGATCGAGAAACGGATGATCCGCTTGGCCACGCCGCCCGTCGACATGAAGGCCGAAGCGAGAATGAAAAACGGAATGGCGAGCAGGGTGAAGTGGCCCTCGAACGCCTCGAACAAGGTGCCCGCCACTGATGCCAGCGATGCGTCCGAGAACCAGAGCAGGAACAGGATGGACGACAGGCCGAGTGATACGGCGATTGGCACCCCGCACAACAACAGCGTGATAATGAGGCCAAAGAGCAGTGCGACTTCCATAGCTCAGGCTCCCTTCTTCGTGGAGTTGGTATCGGCTTGGATGTCAGCGTCCGCATCGGCGGCTGCCACGGTTGCGGCGGCGTCTTCGAGAGCATCCTCAACTTCGTGGGAGGCGATCAGGCTGTCGTCACGCTCCTGCGCGACGGCAATCGCGGCCTGCACGAAGCGGAACAGCAACAGCGCCATGGACAGCGGCAGCACAATGTAGGGGACCACCTTGGGCAGCTTCTCATAGGCCTCGCCATAGTTGATCCAGTCTTCGAGGAACCGCAGGAAGCCCCACATCGGGATGTCCTGAACCTCGTAGAAGCTTTGCGAACGGGCGCTTTCGTTCAGACCAGTAGGAAACCAGCGCCCGGAGGTCGGGTGAAGATCGGCAAAGACCGCCCAGTAATCCCACGCACCTTTCAACAGCAGGCAGGCGTAGGCGATGCAGCAGGCGGCAGCAAATAGGCCCAGCACCCGTTTCCCGCCAGGGCCGAACATGGCGATGATCGCATCGACCCCGAGATGGGCACGGATCTTGACCGCATAGGAGGCGCCCAGAAGGACAAGCCAGCCGAACAGGAACACGGTCGCCTCCAGCGCCCACAGGATGTTCGTGTCCATGTACCGGGCGACCACGTTGGCGAAGGTGATCACCGTCATTGCGCCGAGGATGAGCGCGATCAGAAGCTCCTCGATATGGTCAAAGACCGACTTGGCGCGCGCCATGCCCGCGTCCCCCTTACACATGCTTACGGAATTGGCCCGGGTTGAGCCCCGGGCCTGCTGCTCTGCCTCGCGGGAGTTCTCCCGCCTATGCTCCTCCCCCCGTGACAGGGGAGAGGAGCCAGGGAGGACCGATCAGTTGGTCAGGTTGGCGTCCTGCGCGGCCGAGATGTTGTCGGCGCCCACATCGCCTTCGAACTTGGCCCAGACCGGCTTCATGGTCTCGACCCAATCAGCGCGCTGCTCGGGCGTCAGCGCCCGGACGGTGCCGCCCGCGTCGATGATGGCCTGCTTGGCCTCGGCGTTGACCTTGGTCGACTCGGCGTTCCGGGTTGCCGTGACTTCCGCCACGATGGTCGTGAACTGCTCACGCACGTCGGCATCCAGGCTGTCTAGCCAGTCGACCGAGGTCACCAGCAGGTAGTCGATGATGCCATGGTCGGTTTCGGTGATGCCGTCCTGAACTTCGAAGAACTTCTTGCCGTAGATGTTGGACCACGTGTTCTCCTGCCCGTCGACAACGCCCTGCTGAAGTGCGCCATAGACTTCCGAGAACGCCATCTTCTGCGGCGTGCCGCCAATGGCTTCCATCTGGGCCACCAGCACGTCGGACGACTGCACGCGGAACTTCAGACCGTTCGCATCCGAGGGCGAGATCAGCGGCTTGTTGGCCGACATCTGCTTCATGCCGTTGTGCCAGTAGGC
>JBCDID010000280.1:0-5176 GCA_038749355.1 Pseudomonadota bacterium
GCTTATTACGGGCGCGTTTATCGCCATAGCTGCCTGAGCAGCGCCTTATAGATAGGCCGAGACTGAGGAGTTGTGAAGTCCGCGCACGCGCTTCTTTGACGGAAGCTTCATGTCTCGGGGGTAAGACGCGCCGAACAGCAGCTTGTGTCTCGCTGGTTTCCTTGGGAGCATGAGTATGTTGAGCCGTATCGGGATTTCGGGCCGCGTCTGGGCCTTGGTTGGCGTGTCGATTATTGCGATCGGGGTGCTCGCCTCGATACTGGTGACAGAGTTTGGTCGTGCGGCCCGGGCGCTGACGGAACGCGACCTGCGGCTGGTGACCGAAACGGCAATGTCCGTGGTCGAGGCCGAGGCCGAGCGGGCCAAGGCGGGTGAGATCTCGACGGATGAGGCCCAGGCCAACGCGCTCGCGGCGGTTGCGCGCCTGCGCTATGATGGAGACAACTACTTCTGGATCAACGATCTCGACGCGGTCATGCTGGCGCACGGGTTCAAACCCGCTCTTGTTGGCAAGAACCTTTGGGAATTTCAGGACCCTAATGGGGTTTACCTGTTCCAGGAAATCGTCAACAGCGCCCGTGAGGGGAAATCTGGCGTCGTCTATTACCAGTGGCCCAAGCCGGGCGCCGCCAAGGACGATCCGCCTGTCGACAAGATGTCCGCCGTGATGCTGTTCCCCGAATGGGGCTGGGTCGTGGGTACAGGCGTCTATCTCGACGATGTGGAAGCGGTGGAGGCGGCACAGACCGCAGATGCGTTGCGCTTGGTCATTATCGAGGCACTTGTGCTGCTCGTGATCGCTGTAGCCATAGGGTTCAGTATAACGCAGCCCCTGCGCAAGCTGACTGAGCGGATGCGCGCGCTGGAGAACGACGAAACCGAGGCCCCCGTGCCCTATCTCGACCAGCAGAACCTGCTGGGCGCAATGGCGGTGACGTTGGAGAGCTTTCGCCAAAGCCAGATAGAGCGGATCAGCCTGGCCGATGACATGCGGAGGTCTTCGGCGGAGCAGGCAGCGCTCATTGCGCATGTGCAGGGCAGTATCAGCGATTTCGCCGACAACAGTGCGCAGCTCGACTCGAGCGCACAGCAGATCTCCGATGGCGCGACGACTCAGGCGGACGCGGCCCAGCTCGCATCCGCAGCCATGCATCAGATGGAGGCGACCATAGGCACCACTGCCGACAATGCCCGCTCGACTGAAGAGATGGCGCGCGAGGTTGCGGCCTCGGCCGTGAAAGCGGGCGAGGTTGTCGGAGAGGCCGCCAGTTCGATGCAGACGATCGGCGAGAAGATCTCGATCGTACAGGAGATCGCCCGCCAGACGGACCTCCTTGCCCTCAACGCGGCAGTCGAGGCGGCACGCGCCGGTGAGCATGGCAAAGGGTTTGCCGTCGTCGCCTCGGAGGTGCGCAAGCTCGCCGAACGCTCCAGCCTGGCCGCGGTCGAGATCTCGCAACTCGCGGGCACCACGGTTCAGAAGGCCGCGCAGGCGGGGGACACGTTGAAAGATCTGGTTCCGCAAATCCAGAACACGAGTCAACTGGTGGCGGAAATCTCCAGCGCCACCGGCGAGCAGGGTCAGGCGGCCGAACAGATATCCGGCGCCATTCGTCAGCTCGACAAAGTTATCAAGGACAACCTTCAGGTTGCCAATGGCTCCAAGGAGACGGCGGCGAGATTGCGGGATCAGGCCGGTGCCCTGCAAGGGAGGGTCGAGGGGCGGGATATGTCTGCGCCGGTCCAGAAGCCTCTAGCGCAGGCTGCATGACCGGATCAGGCGTGACTGCGGTCGCGGGTTGAACGGTCGCATTGTCGCTTTAGGGTATGCCTTTGGCTGAGGAGGCGCCCATGACTTATTCCCACGTCATTCTGGAACAGCACGGCCCGGTGGCTGTGCTGACCCTGAACCGGCCCGAGCGGCTGAACGCCATGTCCAAGCCCATGCTGCATGAGATGCTCGATGCGTGCGACCGGGTTGAGGCAGATGACAACCTGCACGCCCTGGTGCTGGCAGGGGCGGGGAGGGCGTTCTCCGCCGGGTTCGATCTGTCAGCACAGGCCGGGGCGCGGCCCGAGACGAGGGATCAATGGCGGCAGGCGCTTGAGCTCGATTTTCGCGCTGTCATGCGGTTCTGGCACCTTTCCAAGCCGACCATTGCGGCGGTGCATGGGCCCGCGTTGGCCGGCGGCTGTGAACTCGCCATGGCCTGCGATGTGACCATCGCAGCAGAAGGGTCACGCTTTGGCGAGCCGGAACTGCGCTTCGGAGCTGGTATCGTGGTCATGCTGATGCCCTGGCTGGTTGGTCCAAAGAAGGCGAAGGAGATCTTCCTGCTTGGTCTGGATGATCTGCCAGCCGAACAGGCACTGGCGCTCGGCATGATCAATCGCGTGGTGCCACAGGCGGACCTCATGCCGACCGCGACACGGTTCGCGCGGCAAATGGCCGTCGTTGATCCGATGGTGGTGCGGCGAACCAAGGCCGCCGTGAATGCGCAGATGCGTGCGGCGGGTATGGAGGCCGGGCTGGCAGATGCCCTTGCTATGGACCTCGAGATTGAAGCCGAAGGCTCGCCCGACAAGACCGAGTTTTTGCGGCACTTGCGCGAGGGCGGATTGAAGGCAGCGCTTGCCTGGCGCGAGGCCCGGTTTGCTCTGTGAGATCCGGCGGGCCCCCGGAAGCGCGAAAATGGGCCTATCTGGAAACTAGCTAGCTACTGGAGGGTTTGCGAAGTCTCGGTGTCTGCTTCCGACAGCAAGGCCTGGCTTTCCACCTCGCGCAGCAGCTTCTTGCGAATGGCGCGCGGGTAATCTGCGAAGTCCTCCGCGATCTCCATGAACGCGCCCGGACCCGCTAGCACGTTGTTGCGGTAGTACCTGACCGGGTCGGGGCTGTCGCCGCGGATCACCAATGCATTCACGGTGTAGCCAAGCCCCGCAAGAGTGTTCGCCATGGATTGCGGTGCCCGGCCCTCGTTTGAAACGCCGTCGCCTGAGACATCCACGACCCGGCGCTTGCATGCCACAGGCACTGTCTCGCCGACTTTCATCACATGAAAGAGCGCTTCCCCAATCGCGGTCGAATAGTTCCGCCAGACGCGGCCGCCACGACGGATCGCGGTTGCGAACTCGGCCATCGAACTGGGATCCGTCAGGTGGTGCCAGCCGGTGACCTGGCGTTGGCGGGTCGCCCCGGACCATTGCGTATACGTCACCCAGATCCCGCCCGGCTGGTTGATGATCGCTTCGGCCAGTTGCGAATCCTCGAAAGCCGATGCGGTCCCTTCGGTCTGCAAAGCGAACTCGTCCACATTGATGGAACCCGACACGTCCACCGCTAGGATCAGCTCCAGCGCACAGGCGAACGCCGCACCGGGTGAAAGTGCTGCCAGCAGAAATCCGCAGAAAACCCTCATCGTCGTCCGATCACCAGTTGCGCGTCGATCTCGCGCAAGAGTTTCTCTTCCATGGCCTGACGATAGTCCGAGAAACCGTCGGCGACGATCACAAATGCATCCGGCCCGTGTTGGACATGTTTGCGATAGTAGCTCACGGGATCCGGCACGGCTCCGCGAATGACAAGACCGTTCACCGTGGTCCCATCCAACAAGCCCTCGCGTACGAAGTATTGCGGGCCCACTCCGTCATTGTTCAAGCCGTCACCGGAGATGTCGATGGTGTATCGCGCACAGTTAGGAGCGCGTTGCAGCAATCGGGCCCCGAACTCGACCCCCTTGCCCAAGGCGGTGGCGAGGTTGGCCTGGGTTCGTTCGCGCGCGCTTAGCCGGTTTGCGAAACTGGCCACAGCGGCAGGGCTGTCCAGAACCGTCCAGTCAATTAGCAGTGCCTGGTGCTTGTACCCCGACCACTCATAGGCCGCCGCAACTATGTGGGCACCTTCCGGTCGCAGGATTGCATCTACAATCTGGGGGGACGTGAGCGCCGCCGCCAATCCTTCCAGCTGCAGTCGGTACTCATCCGCATCTACGCTGGACGAAACGTCCAACCCCAGTGCCAATGCGAGCTTGCAGGCGGCCTGAGCAGGCGCAGCGGCCACAATCGCGGCCAGCGCCAAGCACAACATTCGCTTCGATCGTTTGCGAATGGGACGCTCCTGCTTCAATAGGCCATGGTGTGCGCTCGCATGTGACTTACCAGGATCCGGTGTTCTCCATGGACGCCCAGGGTTCCTGCGCGGGCAGCGCCTCGCCATCTTGCAGCAGTTCGACCGAAACGCCGTCCGGTGACTTGATGAACGCCATGCGCCCGTCGCGCGGCGGCCGGTTGATAGTCACGCCGCCATCCATCAGCCGTTGGCAGGTCTCGTAGATGTTGTCCACGTGATAGGCGAGGTGTCCGAAGTTCCGGCCTCCGGTATACTCCTCTTCCGAATCCCAGTTGTAGGTCAGCTCAAGCTCCGTCCCATAACCACCACCCGGTGGGGCCAAAAATACGAGCGTTGCCTTGGCTGCGGTCAGGTCGTGGCGCCTGGTTTCCTCAAGCCCCAACAGATCGCAATAGAACCGCTTGGATTCCTCGATGTCCGACACGCGAACCATCGTATGGTAATATTTGATCGTCATCTTGTGCTTCCCGCCTTTCCCTGTACAAGATATGGGCTTCCGAGTCGCGCCCTCTCCCGGAGGATCATATGTCCCTGACGCCAGAACAACAGGAAGAAATTGCCGCCTTGCGCGAGCAGACGCAGCCGACGCGGCGCGTTGTGGCGGACGGTCTGGAGGAGCACCTCTACACGGCGATTCCCGTTCTGGATCATGGGTTTGTGCGCGTTGTAGACTATATGGGTGACGATGCGGCCATCGTGCAGGCGGCCCGCGTCTCCTATGGCCAGGGCACAAAGAAAGCCCGCGATGACAGTGGTTTGATCCGCTATCTGATGCGGCACTGGCACTCGACCCCGTTCGAGATGTGCGAGATCAAGCTGCACGTCAAACTGCCGGTCTTCGTTGCCCGCCAGTGGATCCGCCACCGGACAGCCAACGTCAACGAATACTCGGCGCGGTACTCGATCCTCGACCGCGAGTTCTATATCCCTGCGTCCGACAAGCTGGCCGCGCAGTCCTCCACCAACAATCAGGGGCGGGGAGCCGTGCTCGAAGGCGACGAGGCCGCGCGCGTCCTCGAAATCCTCAAGGCCGACAGCGGCCGCGCC
>JBCDID010000281.1:0-5153 GCA_038749355.1 Pseudomonadota bacterium
CGCGCCGGCGGCTGCCCGACACCCCGCCGGTGGATACGCCCGACCTGCCGGTCATCAGCATCATGGTCCCGCTGTTTCGCGAGGCGGGGATGATCCGCCCGCTGCTCGTCGCCCTTGGCCGGCTCGACTACCCGCGCGACCGGCTGGACGTGAAGCTCGTGGTCGAGGCCGCCGACACCGCGACCCGCGTCGCCCTGGCCAAGGCTGCGCTGCCCGCCTGGTGCTCGCTGGTCGTGGTGCCGGAGGGGCGGCCCCGCACGAAGCCACGCGCGCTCAACTATGCGCTCGCGCTGTGCCGCGGCAGCCTGGTCGGCATCCTCGACGCGGAGGACTGCCCCGCCCCCGGCCAGTTGCGCACGGTGGCCGAGGCCTTCGCCGCCGCCCCGCCGGAGGTTGGCTGCGTGCAGTGCCAGCTCAGCTACCACAACGCGCGGGAGAACTGGATCAGCCGCTGCTTCCATCTGGAGTATGCGATCTGGTTCGACGTGCTGCTACGTGGCTGGGAACGGCTGGGCCTGCCCGTGCCGCTGGGCGGCACCTCGGTCTATTTCCGCCGCGATGCGCTGGTGGAGAGTGGGGCCTGGGACGCCCATAACGTGACCGAGGATGCGGACCTTGGCATGCGGCTGCACCGCCATGGCTGGCGCACCCGGCTGATCGACAGCACGACGCTTGAGGAGGCGAATGCCCGCGCCTGGCCCTGGATCCGCCAACGCTCGCGCTGGCTGAAGGGGTATCTGCTGACTTGGCTGTCGCATATGCGGGCGCCGCGAATGCTGTGGCGCGACCTGGGGCCGAAGGGGTTCCTGGCGATCAACTTCCTGCTGCTGGGTGGGGCGGCGAGCTATCTTGCCATGCCGCTGTTCTGGGTGGCGGTTGTCGCCTGGCTCGTCACGGGCGACAGCCTTTGGGGTCGGGTGGTTCCCGACGGAGCGCTCTGGCCGCTCTATACCTCGCTCGCCGTAGGACAGGCGATCATGCTCGCGACGGCGGCCCTGGCCATGCATCGGCGCCGGGCGCTGGATCTGCTGCTCTGGGTGGTGACGCTGCCGCTTTACTGGTCGCTCGGTGCGCTCGCGGCCTGGAAGGCGATCGCGGAACTGCTGGTCGCGCCCTACTACTGGGACAAGACCCGGCACGGGGTGAGCAGGCTTGGACCGCGGCCTCCCACCGAAAGATGAACGCAACGCGATCTGGCTTCGCTTGACGAATGCAGTATGTCCTCTCTCAGACGCCCGGCAACGGGAACCGGGCGCACGCACCCCCCGGAGGACACCATGACCGATCCTGTATTCCATGCCGACCGCCGTGCGTTTCTCGCCGGCGCGGCCGCCGGCCTTGCGGCCAGCGCCGCCGCCTTGCCCGCGGTTGCCGCGACGCCGCAACAGGGGCTGCTGCGCCCCGGGCTCTGGCGCTTCTCCCTCGGCGCCTTCGAAGTGACCTCGATCCTGGACGGCGCGATCCAGATCGACGGCCCGCATCCGATCTTTGGCCAGAACGTCACCCAGGACGACGTGGCCGCCCTGGCCGCGCAAAACTTCCTGCCCGCTACGCGCATGGAGGTGCCCTTCACCGTCACCCTGGTGAACACGGGCAGCGCCCTTATCCTGTTCGACACCGGCAACGGGGAGGCCCGCCGGCCGAATGCCGGCAAGGTGGTTGAGCGTCTCGCAGCCCTTGGGATCGCGCCGGGCGACATCACCCATGTCGTCATCACCCACTTCCACGGCGACCACATCAACGGCCTGACGGAAGCTGGGGAGGTCACTTATCCCAATGCCGAGGTCATCCTCGGCGCCACGGAGTTCGATTTCTGGTCGAACGAGGATCTGCTCTTCGACGAAGCGTTCCAGTCCCGGGCGCAACTGGTCCAGGACAAGGTAGTGCCCCTGGCCGAGCAGGCGCGCATGCTTGCCCCTGGCGATACGGTCGTCTCGGGGATCGAGGCGGTGAATGCCTTCGGCCATACGCCCGGGCACATGGTCTATCACGTCGAGAGCGAGGGGCAGCGGCTGCTGATCACAGCCGATACCGCCAACCACTACGTGATGTCGCTGCAGCGCCCCGATTGGCACGTGGTCTTCGACATGGACAAGGAGGCGGCGGCTGCGACCCGCAAGTCGGTCTTCGGCATGGTCGCGGCGGACCGGATCCCCTTCATCGGCTACCACATGCCCGCCCCGGCGCTGGGCTATGTCGAGCCCTTGGGTGAAGGCTTCCGCTACGTACCCGCGTCCTATCAGCTCAATCTCTGAGCGCGCGGCTGCCATAGAGGGGGCGGCGCCTGAGCCGCCCCATGATCGCCATCTTGGGCCCACTAAGCTACGCCGCACCACGGCATTGGCCTTCGGGTGAGCGACTATGACGACCTCTTCCTCAAACGCTGCCTCCCGAGTCTGGCGCAAAGCGCAGGCATGACCGGTGCGGCGACGGAGCTGCGTGAGACGATCCTCGGCGGCAAGGTCGAGCTGGTCGCGCTCACCTCGGTTGTCGGACAGGTCGAGACGATCACGACCGAGACGCGGCGCGGGAACGGGCAGGTCGTCTCGCGACGCTTCCACTATCGTCTCTCGGTGCCGGAACCGAACGGAGGCCTCGAGCGGTTGGATCTGTCGGATCGGAAGATGGGCGCCCTGCTGCTGGAGCCCGGCCATCTGATCACCGCCGTTTGGGTCGTGCGCGGCCCGGAAAAGGCGATCGTGCTCATCCACAACCGCACTGCTCGGAAATGGGCGCGGGTCCCCGGGCCGATCAGAAAATCAGGCGGCGAGTTCGTGAAGGCGGAGGAGATCGCCGCCTCGCGCACCAGCACAATCATCGCGGCCGTGGTCGTGTTCGGCTCCTTCGCGGTGGGGTTCGGGTCCGTCATTCTGTATCAGATGACCGACCCGATCATCCTTGGCCTGATCGCCTCGGTCGTTGTCTGGGTCTGGCGCTGGTTCGCCAATCTGCCGCGGTGGCGCCAGATGAACCGCCGGGCGAGGGTGCTTGCGGGGATCGAACAGGGCTGAGGCTCGCTGTGGCCTCGACCTCCGCTTGGCGCCGGACTTTGGCCATGCATGGCGGCTCGCTCGGCGCTTTGGCTCGCAGGCCAGCGGGCCCTTGATCGCCGTCTCCGCCCGGCTATGGTGCGCCGCGACGCGGTAAGGCCCCCCGGGAGAGCGACGATGAAGAAAGTGTACCAGGACGCGGCTTCGGCCCTCGACGGGGTCCTGTTCGACGGGATGACCATCGCCGCCGGTGGTTTCGGCCTGTGTGGGATCCCCGAGGCGCTGATCGCCGCCATCCGCGACGCGGGCACCAAGGGGCTCGTCATCGCCTCGAACAACTGCGGCGTCGACGACTTCGGGCTGGGCCTGCTGCTGCACGACAAGCAGGTGGCCAAGATGATCTCGTCCTATGTGGGCGAGAACGACATGTTCATGCAGCAGTATCTCTCCGGCGAGCTTGAGATCGAGTTCAATCCCCAGGGCACCCTGGCGGAGCGGATGCGCGCTGGCGGCGCGGGTATTCCGGGCTTCTACACCAAGACCGGCGTCGGCACTGTGATCGCGGATGGCAAGGACCACCGGGATTTCAACGGTGAGACCTACATCATGGAGACGGGCATCTTCGCGGACCTGTCCATCGTGAAGGCCTGGAAAGGCGACGCCCAGGGCAACCTCGTCTACCGCAAGACAGCGCGCAACTTTAACCCCATGGCGGCGACCTGCGGGAAGGTCTGAATCGCTGAAGTGGAGGAAATGGTCCCCGTCGGCAGCCTCGACCCCGACACGATCCACACCCCCGGTATCTTCGTGGACCGGATCATCCAGGGCGAGCACGAAAAGCGCATCGAACAGCGCACCGTCAAAGCGGCGTAAGGGAGAGACAAAATGGCATGGGATCGCAACCAAATGGCCGCCCGGGCAGCGCAAGAGCTGGAAGACGGGATGTATGTGAACCTCGGGATCGGCATTCCGACACTGGTATCCAACTACATCCCCGAGGGCGTGGACGTGACGCTCCAGTCGGAGAACGGGATGCTGGGCATGGGCCCGTTTCCCACGGATGACGCGGTGGACGCGGACCTGATCAATGCGGGCAAGCAGACGATCACGGAATTGGACCGGACGTCCTATTTCTCCTCCGCTGACAGCTTCGCGATGATCAGGGGTGGCCACATCGACATGGCGATTCTTGGGGCCATGGAAGTGGCGGAGAACGGTGATCTGGCCAACTGGATGATCCCCGGCAAGCTGGTGAAAGGCATGGGCGGCGCCATGGACCTCGTGGCGGGCGTTGGTCGCGTGGTGGTGGTGATGGACCACACCAACAAGCACGGCGACAGCAAGCTTCTCAAGGAATGCACGTTGCCCCTGACGGGTCAGGCCGTTGTCGATCGCATCATAACCAATCTGGGTGTTCTCGATGTCGTCGATGGCGGATTGTCCATCGTTGAAACGGCGGACGGCGTCAGCGAAGACGAACTGCGCGCCGCAACAGAGGCGACAATTGTCTGAAATCACGCGCGAACATGGTGAGACCAAGGGACGCTATACGCTGCGCGAAGGCGATTCCGAAGCCGAACTGACCTACTCAATCGCGTCGCCGACCATGATTATCGCAGATCACACGGGCGTGCCTGACACCATGCGCGGGACGGGTGCCGGGAAGAGGCTCGTGGAACGACTGGTCTCAGATGCCCGCGAGGAAGGCGTGAAAATCATGGCGCTCTGCCCCTTCGTGAAGGCACAGGCGGCGCGTCATCCTGAATGGGCAGATGTTTTCACCTGATTTGTCTGCTGCGACTTGCGCCAAGCAAGGTTAATTCATGACGGAAAAGACACACGGGTCCGTCGCGAGCTGCGGCGGCACCCGGCAAAGGCCGCGGGCTGAGGCGAATGCGGCCAGCACCTTGGGCACGTAATCACGGGTTTCCGGGTAAGGCGGCACGCCTTCATGTTTACGCACGGCCCCTTCACCGGAATTGTAGGCCGCCAGCACCATGATCGGATCACGATCAAACTCTTCCATGAGCCAATCCAGATAGGCCACGCCGCCTCGAATGTTCTCAGCTGGTGACAAGGCGTTTTCGACGTCAAAGCGCGCCGCTGTCGCGGGCATCAATTGCATCAGCCCCTGCGCGCCCGCGGAACTGACCGCGTCGGAGC
>JBCDID010000282.1:0-5150 GCA_038749355.1 Pseudomonadota bacterium
CTTCGCTCGGGCCAGATCGATCCCCGCGATCTGATCAAACCAACACCAAACATGTGTTGGTCAGTCCCAGAAACCAAAAATCACGGGCGACTAGCGCGTCGGTCGCGCCTAATCGGTGCCGTTGAATGGCGTTCGTTGAACTGACCTTCAATCTCTTAGGCTCAAGTTCCTTGTGTATGGACACAACATTGCTTCTCTGTGGGTCTGCGTATCCAAGATTGACGCAGAAACATCCGCCAACCGTCGAGAACTGAAAGTTGAGCATTGCAACGAACCCTTCACTGCTGCGATAGAAATTTGGAAACGTGCCTTTGAACCCAAGATCCCTTAGCATGGGCACGCATGTCTCCATGTTAGCCGCCCTCATTTCATCGCTGGTGGCCATCAATGTACCTAGAACCGCAGTGTCCCCTCTAGTCAGCGCGTAGTATGAACCGACTTGCATCGCGCCTCAATCTCGGTTCGAGTGCGGGGTGGGAGGTGACGCATGCGCACAATCACAGTTGGGGCGGCACAACTGGGGCCGATACAGCGGGCGGAGGGACGCGATGAGGTGGTAGCCCGAATGTGCGCTCTGTTGGATCGGGCAGGCGATGCGGGATGCGACCTTGTCGTGTATCCCGAACTCGCACTGACCACCTTCTTCCCGCGATGGGATGTCTCCCACCCAGGCGAGTCTGACCAGTGGTTCGAGGACGCCATGCCGAACGCGGCGACCCAACCGCTCTATGACAACGCGCGCGCCCACAACATCGCGCTTTCCTTCGGCTATGCCGAGAAGACCCCGGACGGGCACTACTTCAACACCTCGATCCTGACGGACCGTGAGGGCGCGGAGGTCGGCAAGTATCGCAAGGTCCACCTGCCCGGGCATTCCGAGTACGACCCCGCACGCACCCACCAACACCTGGAGAAGAAGTATTTCGAGCCGGGCGATCTGGGGTTCCGGGCGTGGGACGCGCTGGGCGGGCGGCTCGGCATGTGCATCTGCAATGACCGGCGCTGGCCCGAGACTTGGCGCGTGCTCGGCCTGCAAGGCGTCGAGATGGTGCTGCTCGGTTACAATACGCCGGTGACGAACTCGCTGTCAGCGACCGAGGTGCCCGAGCATCGGATTTTCCACCACAAGCTCTCAGTGCAGGCCGGATGTTATCAGAACTCCTGCTGGGGGGTCGCGGTGGCAAAGGCAGGCGACGAGGACGGGTTCCCCCTGATGGCGGGCACGATCATCGTGGACCCGCAAGGGCTGGTCGTCGCCGAGACCCAAACCGAGGGCGACGAGTTGATCACCCATGAATGCGATCTCGACCGCGCGGCCTTCGGTAAGAAGACCATTTTCAATTTCGCGGCTCACCGGCGCACGGAACACTATGGGCTGATCGTCGAACGCACTGGCGAGGGGGAGCCGATATGAGGATCGATTTCGCGGATATCGACCGTAAGCTGAAATACAAGATCATGACGGCCGCGATCATCCCACGCCCGCCAGCGCTGGTAACGACCGTGGATCAGGATGGGGTGCCGAACGCCGCACCCTATTCGTTCTTCAACGGGTTTTCGGACGAACCACCGATCGTGGGGCTGGGGATCGCGCGCCGGAACTCCGGCCCCAAGAAGGATACCGGGCGCAACATCGAGGAGACGGGCGAGTTTGTCTGCCACATCACAAATCCGGACATCTTCGAAGGGATGCTAATCACGGCGTCCGAGACTGACCCCGGTGTGAACGAGCTGGATCTAGCAGGGTTCGACACGGTGGCCTGCGACCATGTCGCCCCGCCGCGGATCGTGACCGCTCCGGTGGCGTTTGAATGCCGTCGATACACGACAGTTCAGCTCGGCGGCAGCGAAGGAGTTCGCGACATCGTGCTGGGCGAAGTGCTGGCCGCCCATATCCGCGCAGACCTCTGGGACGACGGCAAGGAATACATCAAGTGGACGGATGGCACCTGGCCAGTTGGGCGGCTTTACGGGACACTCTATGCTGATCTGGGCGCACCCTACGCAGGCCCGGTGCCGGATCCGAAAGACCTGATCAAGTGAGCTTCGACCTCGTCATTCGCGGCGGTACGGTCTCCACTGCTACCGATACGTTCCGCGCAGATGTCGGGATCGCGGGGGGCAAAGTCGCTGCGCTGGGCGACGGGCTGACTGGCGAAGAGACCATCGACGCCACCGGCAAACTGGTACTGCCCGGCGGGATCGAGAGCCATTGCCATATCGCTCAGGAAAGCTCTACCGGGATGATGACAGCGGATGACTACCGCACAGGGTCGATCTCGGCGGCGTTCGGCGGGCACACGACAATCATCCCTTTCGCGGCCCAACGGCCGGGGCAGTCGATTGCAGATGTCTTGCGGGCTTATGACGAACGCGCAGCGACCTCAGTGCTGGACTACGGCTACCACCTGATCGTGTCGGACACCTCCGTCCACGATTTCCGCGAAGACATGGGCAAGGCCTTTGACAGGGGCGTCACCTCGTTCAAGGTGTTCATGACCTACGACATCCGGCTGACGGACGAGAGCTTCCTTGACGTGCTGGACTTTGCCGCGGGCGCCGGTGCGCTCACCATGGTCCATGCCGAGAACCACGGCATGATCGACCGACTGCGTGCGCGGTTTGGCGAGGAGGGCAAGCTTGCGCCCATCTATCACGCCCATTCACGGCCCGAAGCAGCGGAGGCGGAGGCGATCTCCCGCGCCATTCGGCTGGCCCGGTTCGCAGGCGCGCCGCTCTTCATCGTGCATGTTTCTTCGGCGGAGGGAGTGGCCGAGGTCGCCCGGGCCCGCGCCGCGGGGCAACCACTCCATGCCGAGACCTGCCCGCAATACCTCTTCCTCCGCGAAGAGCACTTGGCGCGCGAGGACGGCCAGAAGTTCATTTGCTCTCCGCCCCTACGGGACGATGTGACAGCGGAGGCGCTCTGGCAGGGTCTCGCCACAGGCATCCTGGAGATGAGTACCTCCGACCACTCACCGTCCAACTATGACGAGACCGGAAAGCTCCGCGATGGCGGGAAGGACTTCCGTAAGGTGCCGAACGGGCTTCCGGGAATCGAGGCGCGCCTGCCGCTGATGTTCTCGGAGGGTGTCGTGAAAGGCCGGATCTCACTGCAACAATTCGTGGCCCTGACCTCGACGAACGCCGCGCGGATCTTTGGGCTTGTCGGGCGCAAGGGCACCATTGCCCCCGGCGCGGATGCGGACATGGCAATCTGGGATCCGGAGGAGACCTGGACCATGAGCCAGGAGAACTCCCACCACGCGGTGAATTACACGCCCTTCGAGGGCTTCGAAATCACCGGACGGCCCAAGACCATCATCCAGCGGGGGAACATCCTGATATCCGACGACACACTGCACGCAACCCCCGGGGACGGTCAGTTCCTTGAGCGCGCCAGATACGCTGCGTAGGGTGCATCCATGATGCACCGAAGCCCGCAGGGCCAAAGATGTCCTTGATCCGAGTCCTCAACCCGAATTCGAACACCTCGGTCACGGATGCAATTGCAGCCGGGCTGAAGGGCTTCGAGATCCCCGGGCGTGTCGACATCCAGTGTGAGACGCAGGAGACGGGGCCTTTAGGGATAGAGACCGAACGCCATATCGCGGAAGTCGCAGTGCCTTTGGTGGACCGCTTGAAGGCACGACAAGCAGATGCCTATGTCATCGCGTGCTATTCGGATCCGGGACTGGCGCTTGCGCGTGCGGAACTGGATGCGCCGGTATTCGGTGTGATGGAAAGCGCGGTCATGATGGCCTGCACCCGCGGCGCGCGGTTCGGCGTCGTGGCGCTGTCCGAGCCCGCGATCAAACGGCATCTCCGGGCGCTGTCCGGCATGGGGATGCTGAACCGTCTGGCCGCCGAACGCGCGGTGGGCGTGTCCGTTGCGGAAAGCGCGGGCGCCGAGGCTTTGCACAATCTGACACAAGCCGCACGAGACTTACGCGATCAGGACGGCGCCGACGTGGTCATCCTCGGCTGTGCAGGCATGGCGCGCCATCGGGGCGCTATGGAGGCGGAGTTGGGTATTCCAGTCATTGACCCATCGCAAGCGGCTGTGGCCACTGCGCTGGCGGCCATTCTCTCAAAGTAAACCTCTCTCCATTATAAATCGCGAAATTCAGTGATCATGAACGCCTCGCGATCATGGTTATTGTATATTTACCAGTCATCTTCTGCAATTTTGTCCAAATATTTGTTGGTATACGCGAATTTACCAGGTTTCTTGGCTCGGCTTTAAAACCTCAAGCGTAGTCATGTTGTCACGGACGGCGAGATGCCGATCCGCCCAAACAGCCGGGAGCCACCCACCCGAGAAGACGGCTCCCACATCGAAGGGAAACGACATGACGAACCTGATCCAGTGCCTGCGCAACGAAGAAGGGGCGACCGCAATCGAGTACGGCCTGATCGCCGGCCTGATCGCCGTTGTGATCATTGCCGCTGTGACGTTGATGGGTGGCGACATCGCCGCCGTGTTCACGGGCATCTCCGACGCAATCTAAGTTCCACCATGGCCGGGGCACTCCCCCTGCCCCGGCCGCCAATCCCTGTCCCCAAGGAGCCAACAAATGCTGACCCAATTCCGCAACTGCCTGCGCAACGAAGAAGGTGCCACCGCGATCGAGTACGGCCTGATCGCCGGCCTCATTGCCGTTGTGATCATCGCTGCCGTCACCCTGATGGGCGGCGATATCGCAGCCGTGTTCACGGGTATCTCCGACGCCATCTGATGTGTCCCGGGGGGCGTCATCAGGCGCCCCTCTCACCGCCCGGGCAACGATCGCCCGGGCCCACACCTCAGACGATGGAGCATCATCCCATGCCGAACCTCTTAAGCACATGCCTGCACGACGAACGCGGCGCCACGGCCATCGAGTACGGCCTGATCGCCGGACTGGTCGCCGTAGTCATCATTGCCGGGGTCACGTTGCTGGGCGCCGACTTGGCCGGCATCTTCCAGGGCCTGGCCGACGCTCTTTAGACTTCGCGCTCCGCCGCGCCTCAGGGCGCGGCGGGTTTCACCAACCGGGGGGTTGATCATGCTGGTGTCCACACTTGCGAGTGTCATCGCGACCATGTTGTTCCTGGCAGCCATGCTCCACGTGACGGTCAGCGATCTGAGATCGCGGCGCATCCCAAAC
>JBCDID010000283.1:0-5142 GCA_038749355.1 Pseudomonadota bacterium
TCGAGTTCCCCAATGACCTGTTGCAGGAACTCGACCGCATGGAATTCCATGTCTACGAGACGGGCGAGACCATCAGCGCGCGCCAGCGCCCCATTGTCATCATCACCTCGAACAACGAGAAGGAACTGCCGGACGCGTTCCTGCGTCGCTGCTTCTTCCACTTCATCTCGTTCCCGGACACGGACACGATGGTCGATATCATCAAGGTCCATTTCCCCGACATCAAGAAGAAGCTGGTGCGCGAGGCGCTGACCCAGTTCTACGAGATCCGCGAGACGCCGGGGTTGAAGAAGAAGCCGTCGACCTCCGAGGTGCTGGACTGGCTGAAGCTGCTGGTCGCCGATGACGTGGACCCAGAGACGCTGCGCGCTGACCCCAAGACCGCGATCCCACCGCTGCACGGGGCGCTGTTGAAGAACGAGCAGGATGTGCACCTCTTCGAACGCCTCGCCTTCCTGGCCCGGCGGCAGGGCGGGTAAGAAGGCAAGTTTCGCTTGCGAGAATCGCCATCTCACCCAACCTGTCCAAAACAGGAGGGGATACGATGTTGCAGGACGTAACTGTGCTCGACGGGGGATTCGCCATCGCGGTGGACTGGGACTCCGGCACGCGGCACCGATATCATGCGGTCTGGCTGCGCGACAATGCGCAAGGACCGGAAACCCGCGACCCCGGCAATGGGCAACGCCTGATCACGCTGGCTGACGTTCCTGCCGATATCTCGGTGACAAGGGCTGAGGTGGCCGGGGAAGGCGTGCAGGTGACGTTCTCGGACGGGACCGCCGCGCAGCACTTCTCGGGCGACTGGTTGCAGGGCCATGCCTATGACGGCAGCGCGGACACCGCACCGGCCCCGCACCTGCCCGCCGAGTGCACCCAATGGGACAGCAATCTCAATGGCGCCGTGCCGACCGGCCGCTGGGACACGTTCCTTTCAGACTGCGAAGCCCGCGCCGAATGGCTGGGCCGGGTGCGCGAATTGGGTTTTGCGAAGCTGACCGGAGGACCTACCAACTCGGGCGCGCTGCTCGATATCGTGGCTGCCTTTGGCTATGTGCGTGAGACCAATTACGGCAAGTGGTTCGAGGTCCGGTCCGAGATCAACCCGACCAACCTCGCCTACACGGGTCTTGGCCTGCAGGCGCATACGGACAACCCCTATCGTGATCCGGTGCCCACGCTTCAGATCCTCTATTGCCTCGAGAACTCGGCGGAGGGCGGCGACTCCATGGTCGTGGACGGGTTCGCGGCAGCCATGCGGCTCCATGCGGAATCGCCGGACAGCTTCCGGCTCCTGTCCTCGCATTGCGCACGCTTCGAATATGCCGGCAGCGCCGGGGTGCGCCTGACCTCGCGGCGCCCGATGATCGAGGTGACGCCGGACGGGGAACTGACAGCCATCCGCTTCAACAACCGCTCCGCGGCGCCCATCACGGATGTGCCCTTCGACGACATGCAGGCCTACTACGCCGCCTATCGCCGGTTTGGCGAGATCATTGACGATCCGGCAATGGAGGTCGCCTTCAAGCTGGAACCCGGCGAGAGCTTCATCGTCGACAACACGCGGGTCCTGCATGCGCGGCGCGGCTATTCGGGCGCAGGCACGCGGTGGCTGCAGGGATGTTACGCGGACAAGGACGGGCTTCTGTCGACGCTGTCGTCGCTTGAACACGAGTTGGGAACCGCGTGATGACCGAGCTTAACCGCGAGACAATTGTCCCCTTCCTGGCCGAGATATTCGAGAAGAACGCCAACGGGGAGTATCTGGGCGAGCGGGTCACGATCGGTGCGCACATGCTGCAATGCGCGCTGCTTGCGGAACAGGCGGGGGCGCCGGATGACGTGGTGGCAGCCGCTTTGCTGCACGATGTCGGCCATTTCACCCATGAGTTCGAGACCGACGCGGCCGATCAAGGGATCGACACGGTGCACGAAGAAGCGGGGGCCAAGATCCTCGCCGACTGGTTTCCCCGCCTCGTGATCGACTGCGTCCGCTGCCACGTCGATGCCAAGCGTTATCTCTGTGCCGTAGATCCTTCGTATTACGGCAAGCTGTCGGACGCCTCGATATATTCGCTCAAGCTCCAGGGCGGCCCGATGTCGCCCGAAGAGGTCACGGAGTTCGAGAGCAATCCGGGGCTGAACGACATCGTGCAGGTCCGGCTCTGGGACGAGATGGGCAAGGACCCCGATCTGAACACACCGGGGTTCATGCACTACGCACCGTTGCTGCAACGTGTCGTGGACCGGCATCTGGACGGATAGTCATAGGCCAAGGGCGGGGCGGCGTATGCTCAGCTGGTCTTGCTCTTGACCTTGATCGATCCATCGCCCTATCTGCCCGCCATGACACCCATACACATCATCGGCGGCGGCATGGCGGGATCCGAGGCCGCATGGGCCGCGGCGTCCATGGGCATGTCGGTGGTGCTGCACGAGATGCGGCCGGATCGCGGGACGGAAGCGCACCAGACCGACGGGCTGGCGGAGCTGGTGTGCTCGAACTCCTTCCGCTCCGACGATGACGAGACCAACGCGGTGGGCCTCCTGCATTGGGAGATGCGCCAGCTCGGCTCCATCATGATGAGCGCGGCGATCCCGGCACAGGTCCCGGCGGGCGGCGCGCTGGCCGTGGATCGCGACGTCTTCTCGGCTGAAGTGACCAGACGCCTGGCCGATCATCCGCTGATCACGATCGAGCGGGGCGAGATCACCGGCCTGCCGCCCGAAGACTGGGACAGCGTGATCATCGCCACTGGCCCGCTTACCTCCCCTGCCCTCGCCGAGGCCATCGGCGCGCTGACCGGCGAGGCCGACCTCGCCTTCTTCGATGCCATCGCGCCCATCGTCTATGCGGACAGCGTGAACATGGAGAAGGCCTGGTTCCAGTCGCGGTATGACAAGGGCGAGACAGACGAGGAACGCACAGCCTACCTCAATTGCCCTATGTCGCGGGACCAGTACGAGGCGTTCATCGATGCGCTGCTGGATGCGCCCAAGACCGAGTTCAAGGAGTGGGAGGGCACGCCCTATTTCGAAGGCTGTCTGCCCATCGAGGTGATGGCGGAACGCGGGCGCGAGACGTTGCGTTGGGGCCCGCTGAAACCCGTCGGGCTGACCAATCCGCATGCGGAGGAAAAGCCCCACGCGGTCGTCCAGCTCCGCCGGGACAATGCGCTGGGCACGCTCTACAATCTGGTCGGCTTCCAGACCAAGATGAAGTACGGCGCGCAGGCCGAGGTGCTGGGCATGATCCCGGGGCTGGAGGCTGCACGGTTTGCCCGGCTCGGCGGCATCCACCGCAACACCTTCCTGAACTCACCCCGGCTGCTGGACCCGGTGATGCGCTTGCGCGCGTCACCCCGGCTGCGCTTCGCCGGTCAGATCACGGGGGTCGAGGGTTATGTCGAATCCGGTGCCATGGGGATGCTCGCAGGCCGTTTCGCAGCGCTGGAACGGCTGGGCCACGACATTGCGCCGCCCCCGCAGGATACCGCTTTCGGCGCGCTCCTGTCCCACATCACCGGCGGCGCGGAGGCCGAGACATTCCAGCCCATGAACGTCAATTTCGGCCTTTTCCCGCCCCTGGAGGATGCCCGCCGGGGCCGTCGCGGCAAGCAGGACCGCAAGCGCGCCTATACGGAACGCGCCAAGGCATCGTTCCTCGACTGGCGTGGCCCCGCGCCTGCCATGGTCGCCGAGTAAAGCGCCTTTACCCCTCCTGTCCGGCGCAATAACCTCCGCTTGAGGGGGACGGCATGACGAAACGTGGTCTGGACACTGTCTACAACCTGAAATCCGCGGGCGACTCCAAGGCCTTCTATGACGGCTGGGCGGAGGGCTATGAGGCCGAACTGGCCGAGCACGGCTATGTGACGCCCGCCCGCGCGGCGGAGGCCCTGGCCGCGCACGCCGCCTCCCCCTGGGCACCGCTGGCAGAGTTCGGCTGTGGCACCGGGCTTGGCGGGCTGGCGCTGGCAGCACAAGGGTTCGAGTGCATCGACGGGTTCGACATCTCGGAAGAGATGCTGAACCGTGCCGAGGCGAAAGGTATCTACCGCGCGCTCGCAGCACTGGATATGAGCCAGCCGTTGCAGGACCTGCCTACGGACATCTATCAGAACGCGGCGGCGATTGGCGTCTTCAACCCATCCTTCATGCCGGCCAGCGTGCTGGACGAGATCCTCGCGCTCATCCCGTCGGGCGGCTGCTTTGTCTTCACGCTCAACGACCATGCACTGGCAGAGCGCAGCTTCGAGGCCCGGCTGATGGATCTGGTGGAGCACAATGTCGCCGATCTGTTGGTGAAGGAACATGGCGCCCATCTGCCCGGCATCGGTCTCGACAGCACCGTCTACCTGCTGCGCAAACCCTGAGCCGGGCTTCGATTGGCCCTGCGGGCCAACCGGAGGCTCTGCCTCCGGACCTCAGAGGTACTTTCAGCCAGATGACGAGGGTGGTGGCGGGCCTACCAGCGCCGTCGCCAAACAGCCCATGCCAGGCGCAGGCCGCTGAACGGGACCTCCCCGTCAAGGCCTTCCAGCAGTCTTGCAGGGTCGCGGGCGATGCGCGCAATGATCCGCGCCTCACGCGCGATGGGCAGGTGGGCGATCAGCGCCTCCCCGCGCAGGCGCCTAGATCTTCGCAACGCCCGGAGACCGTCGAGCAGGCTCTGGCCAAACCCCGATACCCGCGCACCCAGCGCCGAGGTCACCTCCCCGCGCGCCAGCGCACCAAGCTCCTCGGGCTCTGTGTCCGGTAACAGGCAATGCCCCTTTTCCGCTGCCATGCGATGGGCTGTCCGGCAGGCAAGACCCAAGGCAAGCACGCGCGCCGCAGCAGAGTCGTCGGCATCGTGACCGTACTCCGCGCCAAGCGGAGATATACTGCCCGCCAGCCCCAAACGCGCACCAAACCGGTTTTGGGCCCATAGGTCGAATTCCTCAGCAGTGAAGGGCGCGTCCAATTCGACCTCGTAGCCGGAGACCATGCTAGAGAGCACATCCTCGCCATCCAGTTCCGATATGTCCGAGACCAGCGCCGCGTCCGTCTGGATCAGCCGCGCCAACGGCCCCGCAACCTCGTGGGCCTTGGGCTCGCCACCACTGGCGGCCTCCCGGATCACATCGCGCCACCATTGCA
>JBCDID010000284.1:0-5141 GCA_038749355.1 Pseudomonadota bacterium
GCGCCCATCTCGACGCCATGGGCATGAAGAAGGATCTCGCGGACATTCCGGGAGAGCTTCCTGGCCCGGACGGGCTGATCGACCTGATGTACCAGGACAAGAAGGTCCGGCAGGGCCAGCTGACCTTCATTATGGCGCGCGGTATTGGCAATGCACTCGTGACCCGCGACGTGGACCTCGCCATCGTGCGCAAAGTTCTGGAAGACGCGCTACCCGCCTAAGGTGAATATCTGACCCAGGATGATCCATCCTGCGGGAATCTCTGCACTTTTCCAGGATACGGACGGCCGAAATCGGGAACCTGCCTTGCTTGCGCCCAACTTGGCGGGTTACGAGAATTTCATGCGAATTTTACTCATATCCATCGCGCTCCTCGCGGGCCTCGTAGCCGGTTTCGCCACTGCTGGCGTTCCATCCGACCCTGCCGCCAAACGCGCCGAGTCCAACTCCGTCACCGCAATACGGACGCTGATCTCACGCTGCATCCCAGATGTTCGGGACGGCGCTGCCATCACCACAGGGCTGAACCGGGTGGACCGACCGGACGAAACCGCGATCCTGGGAGACCGCCGGGGAGAGGTTTGGCTGGATGGTTCCCGCAAGGTGCTGCTCATCGACTTCGAGGATGCACCGGTCTGTCGTGTCGTTGCTCTCAGCGTTGATCCAGCCGTGCTGGCCGACCTCGTGATCCGGGTGTTCCTGGAGGCCGATGGCGACTTCAAACGCGAGCGGTTCCGGATGGATGTGGATGGTGGGTTCGCCGCAGTCTACAGCGGTGCTGCGGGACAGACACCAGTACTGGTGCGCATTTCAACCACGCGGCAAGGCAACGGCAACGTGTTCGCCTCCCTGAACGTGGAACGCGCGGTCCCGACCTCCCACTGACGACAAAGCCTCTTGCTTTTCCTCTCGGCGGTCGGATTACTGGCGGCTGATCGTTTTGGGAGGAACATCTATGAAACGCACTCTGACTGCCCTGCTGGCCGGGTCTGCGCTGCTTGCGGGCGCCGCACAGGCCGATGACCCAATCAAGGTCGGCATTGTCACTACGCTCACTACGCCTGCCGCCGTGATCGGTGAGGACGTGAAGAAGGCCTTTGAGCTTGCGCACGAACACATGGGCGGCAAGATGGGTGACCGCGCCGTCGAACTGGTCTTCGAAGATGACGGCTTCCGCCCCGAGACCGGCAAACAGGCCACCGAGAAGCTGCTGAAGCAGGACGGCGTGGATATCGTCACCGGCTATATCTGGAGCCACGTGTTGCTGGCGTCTTCCAAGTCCGTATTGGACGAGGACAAGATCCTGATCTCGGCCAATGCGGGTCCGAGCCAGCTCGCCGGCAAGCGCTGCCACCCGAACTTCTTCAACGTCTCCTGGCAGAACGACCAGACACCGATGGCGCTGGGCGAGGTGCTGAACCAGAAAGGCGTGGGGTCCGTCTACCTGATGGCGCCCAACTACGCCGCGGGCAAGAACATGGTCACCGGCGTAGAGCGCACCTTCAACGGTGACGTGAAGGGCAAGGACCTGACCAAGTGGGGCAAGGACGCGCAGCTGGACTTCTCGGCGGAGCTGGCCAAAGCGAAGGCGTCTGGAGCCGATGCAATCTGGGCCTTTTACCCGGGCAAGGCCGGCGGGGCCTTCATCAAGCAGTTCGCGGATGCCGGGCTGGGCGAGAGCATGAACCTCTACACCGTCTTCACGGTCGACTCCCTGTCGCTGCCGCGCCTTCAGGCCGCTGGGCTTGACGGCGTGCTGGGCTCGTTCGCGACGCAAACCTGGTCGCCGGATTTGGATGCAGGCCAGAACGCCAAGTTTGTGGCGGACTTCAAGGCCAAGCACGGTGCCTACCCGTCCTTCTACGCGGCGCAGGCCTATGACGCGCTCTACTTCATCAAGGGTGCGGTTGAAGCCACCGGGGGCGACACGTCCACGGACAAGCTCTCGGCGGCCATGAAGGCCACGACTTCGTTCGCGACGCGGGGTGCTGTCTCGATGGGGAACAACAACTTCCCGATCCAGAATCTCTATTTGCGCGAGGCCGTAAAGGACTCGGACGGCAACTGGACGACCAAAATCGTCTCGACGGTCTACGAGGCGCACCAGGACCCCTACGCGGCGGACTGCAAGCTCTAATCGCGGCCACATGACACTGGGCGGTCCCGCCGGGGCCGTCCTTTTCTTTTGGCGACCTGCGGGTTACGGGGGCCCATGGATCTCGCGCTCTTCACCACCCAGATGCTGAACGGGCTTCAGCTTGGCGTGCTGCTGTTTTTGGTGGCAGCAGGGCTGACGCTGATCTTCGGGATCATGGACTTCATCAACCTCGCCCACGGCGCGTTCTACATGATCGGCGCATACTTCTGCGGGACCGTGGTAGCAGTGACGGGCTCGTTCCTGCTTGGGCTGCTGGTCGCCTTGCCGCTGACCGCAGCGGTGGGATACGCGGCCGAAGTCTCCATCGCCCGATCCCTCTACACCCGAGACCACCTTGACCACGTGCTGGCGACCTTCGGTCTGATCCTGATCGCCGATACCTCCGTCCACTTCTTCTGGGGTGCCGAGGGCATGGGCATCCCGACGCCGTGGTGGGCACAGGGCCGCGTGCCATTCGCAGGGGCCGAGATCCCCGTCTTTCGGCTGGTCATCGTTTGCACGGGACTCGCCGTGGCGGTGGGGCTTTGGCTGCTGGTGTCGCGCACTCGACTGGGGATGCTGATCCGCGCGGGCGCGTCGAACAGGGCCATGGTGCAGGCGCTGGGCGTGGATATCCAACGACTCTTCGCCATCGTCTTCGCCATCGGGGCCGCCATGGCGGGCCTCGCGGGCCTGATGATCGCACCCATAACCGAGGCCTCCATCGGCATGGGCAACGAGATCATCATCGTCGCCTTCGTCGTCATCATCATTGGCGGCATCGGATCGATCAAAGGTGCATTCATCGGCGCGCTGATCGTCGGCGTGATCGATACCATGGGGCGAAGTTATCTGGACGTGCTGCTCGCCACCTTCATGACTTCCGATTATGCCGAAACCGCCGCCCCCGCCCTGTCCGCCATGCTGATCTACATCCTGATGGCCGCGATCCTCGTGATCCGCCCGCAGGGTCTCTTCCCGCCGAGGACTAGATGAAGGGCGAGACGATCGCCGGATGGGGTCTGCTAGCGCTCCTGGCTGTGGCCCCGTTTGCCATCGCCGCCGCGGGCCAGCCTTTCCTGATGGACCTCGCGACCCGGCTGATCATCATCGCAATCGGCGCGGTCAGCCTGAACCTCATCCTCGGCTATGGCGGCATGGTCAGCTTCGGGCACGCAGCGTTCCTGGGGCTGGGCGCGTACGCGGTCGGGATCCCTGCATACTACGACATCTATGACGGCTGGGTGCACCTGCTCGCCGCGCTCGCCGTGGGGGCCGCTTTCGCCTTTGTCACCGGGGTGATGAGTCTGCGCACAAAGGGCGTGCACTTCATCATGATCACCATGGCCTTCGCGCAGATGGTCTATTTTCTCTTCGTCTCGCTGGAGGAGTACGGCGCGGATGATGGGCTGGTGATCTATGAACGCTCGGCGGTTCCACTGATCGACCTGCACGACGACACCACGTTCTATTACCTGTGCCTGCTGTCCCTGATCGCCGCACTGTTCATCGTGCATCGGGTCGTGAACGCGCGCTTCGGTATGGTCCTGCAGGGCACCAAGTCCAACGACCAGCGAATGCAGGCGCTCGGCTTCCCGACCTTCCGCTACCGGCTGGTCGCCTACATGATCGCAGGGGCCATATGCGCCTATGCAGGCGCGCTGCTTGGCAACTTCACCGAGTTCATCAGCCCCGACATGATGGACTGGACCCGTTCGGGCGAGCTGATCTTCATGGTCGTGCTTGGCGGAACCGGGCGGCTCTATGGCCCGATCTTCGGGGTCGCCGTCTTCATCCTGTTGGAGGAGTACCTCGAAGTCATCATGAACGCCGTCCATCCGGGCGCGGGCGTCTACTGGCACTTCGCATTCGGGCTCCTGCTGGTGCTGGTGGTTCTGTTCGCGCGCGGCGGGATCTCGGGGATGCTGCGGAGGCCCGAGCATGCTTGAGGTCCAGGGATTGGCGAAATCCTTCGGCGGTGTAACCGCGACCGATGACGTGTCGCTGGATGTCCGCCTGGGCGAGATCCACGCCGTCATCGGACCGAACGGGGCAGGCAAGACGACGCTGATCGCGCAACTGGCCGGAGAGTTGATGCCCGATGCGGGCCGGGTCCTGCTGGACGGTGCGGACATCACGGCGCTTGCGCCTTATGCGCGATCACTGCGCGGGCTGGCGCGGTCCTACCAGATTACATCCGTTTTCCCGGAGATGACTGTCACGGACAACGTGGCGCTCGCGGTCCAGGCGCATGACGGGCACTCCTTCCGCTTTTGGCGACCGGCACGGACGGACAATGCGCTACGGGCTCATGCAGGGGATATGCTCAATCGAGTCGGGCTACGGGATCTGGCCGAGGCTCCGGTGTCGGCGCTGGCCCACGGGCAGCAACGACAACTTGAAATCGCCATGGCGCTTGCGACCGCTCCGAAGCTCCTTTTGCTGGATGAGCCGCTGGCCGGAATGGGCGCCGAGGAAAGTCGCGACATGATCCAGATTCTCGCCGGGCTCAGGGACGCGCACGCGATGCTGCTGATCGAGCACGACATGGACGCGGTCTTCCAACTGGCCGACCGGATCTCGGTACTCGTCTACGGCAAGCTTATCGCCACGGGTACGCCGGATGAGATCCGGGGCAACGCTGACGTCCGCGCCGCCTATCTGGGCGAGGATGCGGCATGACAGCGCTGCTCGAGGTTCAAGGGCTTCAGACCTTCTATGGTACCTCGCAGGCGCTCTTCGGAGTCTCACTGGAGGTTCGGCAGGGCGAAGTGGTGACGCTGATTGGCCGCAACGGCATGGGCAAGACCACGACGGTCAACTCGATCATGGGGCTGGTGCCATCGGCTGGCGGGATCCGCTATGCGGGCGCCGAGATCTCGGGGCTGAAAGCGCACAGACGGGCACGGCTCGGCCTCGGTCTGGTACCGGAGGGGCGGCAGGTCTTCCCCAATCTCACAGCCGAGGAGAACCTTGTGGCCACCGGCCGGGGGCAGGGCTGGAC
>JBCDID010000285.1:0-5130 GCA_038749355.1 Pseudomonadota bacterium
GCAGGCGGTGTAACGGTACGCGATCCAAGGCTCGATTTCTTTCGTGGCCTGGCCATGTACATCATCCTCATCGCCCATGTTCCCGGGAACGCCTGGACCTCCTGGATCCCCGCCCGGTTCGGGTTTTCCGACGCGACAGAGATCTTCGTCTTCTGTTCGGGCATGGCGTCCGGCATCGCGTTCGGCGCAGTGTTCATCAAGCGCGGCTGGCATCTGGGGGCTGCTCGGATCGCGTTCCGGGTCGGGCAGGTCTATTGGGCGCATATCGGCGTCGTGATCGCCACTGCGTGCATCATGGTGGCGCTGCAATCGACTGGAATGGGCGAGCCCGACAAGGACTACACGCGATGGTTCCCCGTGGGCGGCTTCTTTTCGTCTACGGACGGACGCCCTGAAGCCACGCTTCTCGGCCTCTTCACCCTGACATACATCCCGGGCCTTTTCGACATTCTGCCCATGTACATCGTGATCCTGTGCATGGTGCCGGTGGTCATGGCTCTCTACAAAGCGGGTGGACGGCAAGCGGTCTTTGTCTTCATGGCCGTGACGTGGATGTGCGCGAACCTCGCGGGCTACCATCTTCGGGTGGGCGACGAGGAGGCGACCTCCGCCCTCACGCGCGGGCTGGTGGCGCTGGGTGCGCATCTCGACTGGATGAACCTGCCCGGCATTCCGTGGGAGGACCGGGCTACATGGTTCTTCAATCCCTTCGGCTGGCAGTTGGTCTTCTTCACCGGGTTTGCCTTTGCCATGGGCTGGATCCCGGCCCCGCCCGTACGCCGCGATCTGGTGATTGCCGCCATCCTGGTCGTGCTGATCACCGTGCCGTTCGCCTGGTACAAGATGTACCAGTACAAGACCGGTTATGTGCCCGACAGCGTGGTTGGCCGGTTCTTCTGGGACTTCCGCGACTATATCGAGCCGCTGCGCTGGAAAGGCTATGTGGGCCTCTGGCGCTATGTGCACTTCCTGGCAGTGGCGTATCTGGCCTGGGCCGCAGTCGGGCACGCGGGCGCGCGGCTTTCGACCGGTTGGGGCGTGCGCGAGCGCCTGCCCGAGACCCGGTTCCTGATCCGCTGTGCCACGGGGGCAGTGTTGCTGGTGACAGCACCCTACACGTATATTGCCGAGATCAAGCTGTTCGCACCCGCGCTGGACCGCTGGTTCTTCGAGAACATCCCGCTGATCCCGGGGCGGTATATCGGTCTGATGCATCTGGCGCATCTGGCGGCTCTGATCCCGTTCGTCTGGCATTCGATCGGGGACCGCTGGCGGCAATGGCTGGTCCGTGACGCCTTCCTCGCCTGCGTGCCGGTGATCCGCAAGGTGGGCACACAATCGCTTGCCGTCTTCCTCGTCTCCATCGCGTTCAGCCGCGTGATGGGCTGGTCCGCGGACAGCATGGCCACATGGGTGGACGCGCAGAACTTCACCTATCTGGAAGGCCGCGACGTCTGGATGCGCCTCCTGGTGAACGTAACAGGCTTCGGCGTTCTGATCGCCACCGCCTACCTCGCCTCCTGGTTCAAGAGCCAGCCCTGGCGCGAGCCCAAAAAAACCCAAAAACAGGCGCCGGAAACCGCGCGGAGCGGCGTTTCCTCAGCGGTGCCGGCAGAGTAGAAGAATCCGAATCAAAAACTCCCCCCAGTTGATTGAGACGATGGAGGTATCGCTTGTTCGTGCAAGCCAGACAGACCGCTGCGACCGCTCGAGCGCTTGAATACGATGCGCCCACGGCTCTCGCGCGGCTTCGCCAGCACCGCGGTGACCAGCCCTTTGTGATCGGCCAGCTTGGCCAGTCGCTGGACGGGCGCATTGCGACGCCGACGGGTGCCTCCAAGTACATCAACGGGAAGGAGGCGCTGCGCCACCTGCATGCCATCCGGGCGGAGGTGCATGCGGTGATCGTCGGTGTCGGCACCGCCGTGGCGGACGATCCGCAGCTCACGACGCGACATGTGGAAGGGCCGAACCCCGCACGCGTGGTGATCGATCCGACCGGGCGATTGCCGTCCGATCTCGCGATGCTGAAGGACGGGGCGGCGCCGGTTTACGTAGTCACCTGCGAGGGCGCCGCGGCCCCAAAGGGCACCATCCCCTTGCCGCTCCGCTGTGATGGATCAGGCCGGATCGATCCCTGCCATATCGTGACGGCTCTAGCCGATCTGGGCCTGACCCGCATTCTGGTGGAGGGCGGTGCCGAAACGCTGGCGCGTTTCCTTGACGCGGGCGCGGTCGAGGAACTGCACCTCATGCTCGCCCCCATCGTGCTCGGGTCCGGCAAGACCGGGCTCAACCTCTCGCCGATCGAGACGCTGGACGAGGCGCTCCGCCCCATGGTGCGCACCATGCGTTTTCGGGACGGAGATATGCTATGCATGTGTGAGCTGCAGGCAGAAGAGGTTGACGTTCTGTAACCCGTGGGCCTGCTGCCAAGGAGGTCCAAATGCCCCGCTATGCTCCGTTGCAACGTATCTTCCACTGGCTGATGGCGCTGATCATTCTGCCATTGGCAGCGGGTGGAGTTCTGATCGGCATCCTCGGATTTCAGGGCGTCACGGATCTGTTGGGCGGGCCGCTCAGGGACACGCTCTACGAATACCATAAGACGTTCGGCCTGATAGTACTCGGGCTGATCGTGGCGCGCCTGTTTCTGCGGATGGAACTTGGGCACCCTGCCTATGATCCACCATTGCCACTATGGCAGCGTCTGGCCAGCAGCCTCGTGCACTACCTGCTTTATCTCGCGCTCTTTGCCATGCCGATCCTTGGCTGGCTGGCGACAGACGCGTCAGACTACCCGGTCGAGTTCTTCCACTGGAACCTCCCGCAGTTCATCGCCAAGGACGAGGCCATGGGCAAGGCGCTCTATGCCACGCACGGGACGGTAGGCTGGATCCTGGTGGCGTTGATCGCGCTCCATGTCGGCGCCGCCTTGAAGCACTGGCTGATCGACAAGGACGGCGTCGCCTGGCGGATGAACCCTTTCTAGGGACGTGTCCAATCTAGGGACATGTCCAATTCGGCGGGATGGCGAGCACGTCCAAGTGCCCGATCATCACGGCCTCTGCCTGCCGCCGTGCCGCCAGCCATGCATCGGCGACGTCGCCAAGCGCAGGCCGGGTGGCGGCAGCGCTGCCCTCGGCAAGCGCACCGATCAGCTCCGCGTCATCCGCGGAGGTCAGTTCCCAATCGCTTCTGGCCGTCCGGATGTCATAGCCGCGCTGCCGTAGTGCATCTGCGAGGTGGGCAGCCGCATCAGGGCCCAGAGAGACGCCCAGACCCTTGTCCCGCTTCTGATCCTTGTGAAACGCTGCCAACACATTGGCATCCGAGGGGTCTGGCTGCGACCAATCCTCCCGCCCATCATAGCTGAGCACCGCGTAGACCAACGCCCCGGCCTCGGCGCAAAGATCGCAAAGCCGGTCGATCCAGGCCGCTCCGCAAAGGTCGAAGAACGCCGACGCCGTCACAAGCTCCGGTGCCGGGTCGAACAGCGCGCCGAGATTGCCTGACAGATCAAACACCTTGCGTTCGACTGTTACGCCCTCCTCCGTGGTGACCTTGTCCAACAGAGCGGTATCGGCATCGACCAGAACCCATGTTTGCTCGGAGGTGAGAAACGGCGAGGTTGCAGCGAGGTTCGCACCCGTTCCCGAGCCCAGATCGAGCACCCGCAGGCTCTCCCGTCCGTCCACCAGTTCGGCCAGATCCGCGGCAAGATCCGCATCGCGGGCCGCTCGATCCGCATCGCTCCGCAAGCTCAGCCAATCCGCCGAAAAGCTCATGGTCCCGTCTCCTCGGTCATGGCGCGCGACAGGGCATCCGCGACGATGGTGGCCGTCTGGGGCCAGCGGATGAAGGTCTGCGCCGCGGTCCAGCAGCGATCCGACAAGGCCTGCCGGGCCTCTTGGTCTGCGATGAACTTGCCCAGCGTCATTGCCAGCGCCGCTTCGTCAACAAGGCATGCCGCACCCGCGGTGGCCTCGGCAACCGCGTCGCATTCCAGACCGATGACGGGCAGGCCGTGGGACATGGCTTCGACAAAGGCCATCCCGAAGCCCTCGAAACCGGAGGCCAGCGCAAAAAGGTCTGCCTGCTGATAGGCGGCCGTGATAGCCCCGATCGACAGCGCGCCTGTGAGTTCGACCCGGTTGGTCAGCCCGGCCTCGGCGATCTGCCGCTCCAGGGCCGCACGGGTGTCTTCGTCGCGGGCAGGACCCGCGATCCGCAGACGCCAGTCGAGGTCCTTGTGCAGCGCCAGCGCCTCGATCAACCGGTGATGCCCCTTGCGCGGGGTCAGGGACCCGACAGCAAGGATCTGGCAGGTCTCTCCGCCCGATCCCTGGCCGCGAGGCGCGGGATCGGTGCCGGGCGGAGCCACGGTAATTCTCGCGCCGGGCACGTTGTAGGCGTCCGTCAGGATCTGTGCAGTGGCGTGGCTGGTTGTGATGACCTGCTTCGCGGCACCGAGCGCGCGGGTTTCGGATCGGCGCAGATGTCTGGCCAGCGCCGGATCAAGGCCTTCCTCCATTGCCAGCGGATGATGGCACAGGGCCACGATGGGCACAGGGATCGTCCGGATCAACCCGCGCGGGAAGGCGCCGAACGCCAGCCCGTCGATCAGGACGGGTTCGTCGGCTGGCAGTGCGCCCAGGATGCGCTCGGTCTGTGCCAGATCCTCGGGCGCGGGCACGGGAAAGCTCCCGGGCAAGTTGACAGCTGTCAACTTCAGCCCGCGCGCGGCGCCGTCCCGGATCAGCCGGCGCGCATAGCCATAGCCGCCCGTGGGGCTGTCCAGGGGACCGGGAATGGCGAAAGCCGCGTGCACGGGCAGACCTTGCGCCTCAGAGCTCGCCTTCGTACCAGGCCTTGGCCACATGGCTCTCGTTCAATGTCACGCGGATCTTCTGCAAGCCGTCCGAGCCCGGGCCCAGATCTCCGTTTGCGGCTGCCCCGGCCACCCGGTCGAACACGTATTTGCAGAGGAATTCTGTCGTCGTTTTGATGCCGTTAAACTCGTCCATGGCGTCGAGATTAGCATAGCGCAGCGGTGCCAGGGCCGCGCCCAGCACATCATGCGCCCGGCCGATATCGACCACGATGCCGTCTTCGGACAACGTGTCCCGC
>JBCDID010000286.1:0-5060 GCA_038749355.1 Pseudomonadota bacterium
AATCAGGGTACAGGTTCGGGGCAGGGATGGGCATGGATCAAGTCTCCGTACGCTTAGAGCGCACCACCGGCGAGACCCGGGCAATGCGGTTCACATGAGAAAGACCGTCAGGATTGTTCATGGGAAAGCAGACCCAACACGCAGCATATGAACCCGCCAGCAGGGCGAGAAGAGAGTAGACATCTGCTGCCTCACCGAACACGAAGCCGAGGATCGGGCCCGGCGTCATGATCATCAGCCCGGCACCGCAAAGCAAGAGCGCACGAACCAAGTGCTGTCCTGCCGAGGGCTGCCGACCGTGCGCCGCTACATAGATCAGTCCCGCCATCGCCTTGCCTGGGCTTGCCCCGATCACCGAACCGCACAAAGCCGAAGACAAAAGGATCACGGTCAGGACCGCGGCCACGAACAACAGATAGCCGTTCCGTACATCCTCGGGGTACGCGGACATAAAGCTGATCTGCGGCCACGATA
Organism: Pseudomonadota bacterium; assembly: GCA_038749355.1. Classification (GTDB taxonomy): domain Bacteria; phylum Pseudomonadota; class Alphaproteobacteria; order Rhodobacterales; family Rhodobacteraceae; genus Thermohalobaculum. Next base: position 475 of record JBCDID010000286.1, read on the forward strand.
CTCGTTCATCCAGCACCCAAGCGGCCATCTCCATGTACCAACCGGAAAGGAAGGTAATCGGTACGATCCAGATGAGCACATTCAGCACTGCTCCCCAGAACCCACGCATGGTCTGGTGTGGCTGCGGAAGGCTCACGCGCCCAGCCTCGGGATACTGTGCTGGCCGGTGGCGAAGCCGATATGCTTCTGCTCCATGTAGAACTCGAAGCTCCAGTCCCCGCCATCACGCCCGATCCCTGACACCTTGAGCCCGCCGAACGGGGTGGGCAGGTGGCGCACGTTCTCGGAGTTCACCCAGATCATCCCGGCCTCGAGCCTGTCGGTGAAGCGAAGCGCCCGGGTTAGATCATTGGTCCAGACATAACCTGTGAGTCCGTAGGGGATATCATTGGCGATCTGGAGCGCCTCTTCTTCCGTCGAGAACGGGATCGCGGTCAAAACGGGTCCAAAGATCTCTTCCTGCGCGATGCGCATCCGGTTGTTGGCATCTGTAAAGAGTGTCGGTTTGACGAAGTAGCCCGCGTCACCGATCGCCTCACCTCCGGCCGCGATGGTTGCGCCATCCGCTTTGGCGACCTCAAAGTAGCTGGTGACCTTATTGTAGTGTTCCTCGGTCACCAGAGGCCCGATCTCAGTGGCGGGGTCCAACGGGTGGCCAACCTTGATGTTGTTCACACGCTCGACCAACCTTGCCTCGAACTCGGTGCGGATCGTGTCCTGCACCAAGAGGCGAGAGGAGGATGTGCAGCGCTCGCCATTGATCGAGTAGATCATGAAGATCACCGCATCGAGCGCTCGGTCCAGATCAGCGTCATCAAAGACGATGACCGGGTTCTTGCCGCCCAGCTCAAGGTGATTGCGTTTGAGCGTGTCCGCACCTTGCTTTGTGATCAGCGAGCCCGTGCGACTTTCGCCAACAAAGGCGATGGCCTTGATCTTCGGATGCTCGCAAAGCGCCTTGCCAGCGTCTTCGCCGAACCCGTTGACCGTGTTCAGCACACCGGGGGGCAGTCCGGCCTCCTCGGCGATCTCGACGAGCAAGCGGGCTGTGAGGGGTGAAGCCTCGGCCGGCTTGTGCACCACAGTGCACCCCGCGGCCAACGCAGGCGCAATCTTCCAGGTCGACAGCATGAAGGGCGTGTTCCACGGCGTGATGACGCCCACTGGCCCAATCGGCACCCGGGTCGTGATGTTCATCAATGTCGGTGACTTCAGATGCTGCCCATCGCGGGCCTGCACCACCTGATCCGCGAAGTAACGGAAGTTTTCGGCCCCTCGCAGAGCCGCCTTGGACATGAACCTCCAGGCTTGCCCGGTGTCCCAGCATTCGCAGAGAGCGATCTCTTCGGCACGCGCTTCGATCATGTCGGCCACACGGATCAGGATCTTGCGTCGTTCGGTGGCGGGAAGATCGCGCCAATCCGCAAATGCGTTATGCGCGGCTGTCGCCGCCGCATCGATGTCTTCCGCGGTCCCGCGCGCCACATCGCAAATGACGCTTTTGTCCACGGGTGAGATCGTCTGAAAGACACCACCCGCTCCACCTACATCCGCTCCTGCGATGTGGTTCTGGATACCGCCCTCTCGGAACCGCGCGAGATAGCCATCCAACGTCTTCAGGTTTTCGTCCAGCTTGCTCATGGCGATCCTCAATCAGTTCCCGACAGGCGGGCGTGAATTGGTGTGTCTTTCCAACTCAGATCCGGATTGATCTCTCTGATCTCCAGCGAGAAGGCAAAGTGCGGAGTCGAAAGCGGTCCTGCCAGAGCCTCCTGACCGACAGCGAACAAGGCGTCACCGGCTTCGCGGAGGTCTTCGGTGCTGCGTCCCGACCCGACGCTCAGTGTCATGGCCACGAAGTCATTTTCGGCCAATCCGTCCGCGACGATAGCATGGTCAGCCCGGTGAGCACGTACCCGGATGCCCGCATCGGGAAAGAGCGGCGAGGCACGCATAGCCGCGTGGAGCGCGCGGCAAAGCGCCAATACATCGGCTCGATCCTCGAGTTTCGGGGAATACTCGATGGACAGATGCGGCATCTGCTTTCCCTTTCGGCACGGTTCCTTCGGCAGCCCACACATCGAACTGCGCCGGCATCGTGGCGCAGATTGCTCCGTCATCAGTGCTCCAGTCCAGTCCCGAAGTCGCGGCGTTGAGGAAACCGTCAATGAAGAAAGCGCCCGAACCAACCGGCAACCCGTAGGCGCGACGCGCGAGCCAGTTGGGTCGCCGAGTCACGCGGAATCTTTGCTCAAGTCGAGGCTCTTTGAACTTGACCTCTTCCGGCGCCTTGGGGATGTTTCCGGTGATGGTTCCCAATCGGCCTCTGGCCGGGCGGGATGAAAAGGGAACACGGTGCGGGCCCAAACCCAATTCCGTGACTGCCCCCGCAACTGTAGGCGGTGAGCGACCCCGATTGTGCCACTGAGCCAGAGTGCTCGGGAAGGTTCGGGAGAGCGATGATCCGCAAGTCAGGAGACCTGCCATCTCCGGTTCGCAAAGCACGCGAGCCGCGGTCACCGAAACCCCGGCGGGGCGCCATGGGAGGGAGCGATTGAGATGGACCATAGAGGCCCCATTCAGATGCGTCACCCCGTTCGCGCCAAGCCCTTTGCGCGGAGGGCGCGATGCTTCTTGAACGCACGATTACACAACTCGACATAGGCGAAGTGCCAGACGATCAGGCCGAGAAACTGGGCCATCTGGGCTTCATGCAATGGTTGGCTGCACTTCCCGCGACGTCGAACTATCGACGGGAGGCCAGCCGTGCGCTCGCCCTGGCGACCCCGTTTGAAAGCCATTCTCCGGCGGTCGCGGTGTTCTGCGACCTCGTGATCACGTCGGTTCGCCTTCCTTTGGTTCCGCTCGAGTTGAGGCTTCCAGAACGCCAGCGACGCGGCGGTTCCCGGGCACGCCGCGCGATGCTTTGAGATGCGGGACTTTCCCCCAAAGCGGATCATCTGCACGACCGAGGAGACGGTCGAGACGCTGTACCTTCTGGGCGAGGAGGACCGGATCGTCGGCGTCTCGGGTTATGCCGTCCGGCCTCCCCGCGTCAGGCAGGAGAAGCCGCGCGTGTCTGCGTTCACCTCGGCGGACCTTCCGAAGATTCTCGCACTTGAGCCCGATCTGGTCCTGACGTTTTCGGATCTGCAGGCCGACATCGCGGCGGAGCTGATCCGGGCCGGTGTGACGGTGTTCGCCTACAATCAGCGCGACATCGCTGGGATCCTGGCCATGATCCGCCATCTCGGCGCGACTGTTGGTAAGGGCCCGGCGGCCGCGCGTCTTGCGGACGATCTTGAGCGGCGCCTTTCGGAAGTGGCGTCTAGATCACCCGCACGACGGCCCCGGGTCTATTTCGAAGAATGGGACGAGCCCATGATCTCCGGCATCAAATGGGTGTCCGAACTGGTCGAGATTGCAGGCGGGCAGGATGTCTTTCCCGCCCAGGCCAACGAGGCCGCAGCACCGGACCGTATCGTCACCTCGGAACAGGTCATCGCTGCCGCACCCGACGTGATCATCGCGTCCTGGTGTGGCAAGAAAGTTCGTCCGGAGAAGATCGCGGCACGCCCTCGGTGGGACAAAGTCCCTGCGGTCCGGGACGGGCGAATTACCGAGATAAAGTCGCCCCTCATCCTGCAACCCGGCCCCGCCGCCCTGACCGATGGTCTGGACGCACTTGTCGCAGCACTTGCACTGACGGAAGAGGCTGTCCGATGAACATCGCGAGCCCGTGCACCGGGATATGCAAACTCGATCAGACCACAGGCTGGTGTCTGGGATGTGGCCGCAGTGGCGACGAGATCGCCGATTGGGGCATCCAATCCGAGACATGGCGCGACCGCGTCTTGGGCCATATTCCCGACCGGCTGCAGCAACTGGGCGTGACCTTTCGCCGACTACCCTGGACAGCCGGGGACATCCACCGGTTCGTGATCGACTCCTTAGAGGCTGGACGCGGAACATGGGTCATGGGTGTTGTCGGCGCAGTGGCCGAGTTCACCGCGCCCGCGAATGCGAAAGTCGATGTTCAGGTCAAGGACGCAGACTTGGTTGCGCACACGCCGAACGGTGCCATGCAAATAGTGATCGATGACCATGTGCGCGCATTGGCCTTCGACCCGCCGGACGTCGGCAAGGCCCCTCGCATCGTACTTGCCGTGAAACGCGAACGTGGTCGTCTGCCGGTTGCGGATGGGACTGCGGACCTCGGCCAGGACCAAGGCGCCTTGTTTGCGGAACCTGGCGCGCATCTCTTTGATCTCGGGCTGGGCCGGAAGGAGGCGCGATTTTGCGTCCGGGTTGCAGGCGGCCAGTCCAGGGACGCGCTCACAAGTGAGGCTGGCTTGTCTCTGGCAGACAGCTTGCCCCGGATCGGCGCGGCACTGCTCGCCGACAGCCCGACCCGCGTGGTCGAAACGGCGCTCGGACGCATGGAAGTGCAGGGCAGGATCCCGCCCCCCGATGCGCGATCTCCAGACGGGCCGCATACGCATCTGTTGCCAGGGCATCTCGCTTCTGGCCGCGCGCTTCCGGTCGGCATGGATCTGCCTCGCGCATACCTTCCTGGCGCGATTTTC
>JBCDID010000287.1:0-5059 GCA_038749355.1 Pseudomonadota bacterium
GAAAGTCTTTGTCGATCTCTACAACAAGAGCCTGATTTATCGGGGAAAACGGCTGGTCAACTGGGACCCGAAATTCGAGACCGCAATCTCGGATCTGGAAGTCGAGAGCACCGAAGTCGACGGCCACATGTGGCACTTCAAGTACCCGCTCGCCGGGGGCGCGACATACGAATACGTCGAAAAGGACGAGGACGGCAACGTCACGCTCCGTGAGACGCGCGACTATATCTCCATCGCCACGACCCGGCCCGAGACCATGCTGGGTGACGGTGCGGTCGCGGTCCACCCCTCGGATGAACGCTACGCGCCGATTGTGGGCAAACTCTGCGAAATCCCGGTCGGACCGAAGGAACACCGTCGCCTGATCCCGATCATCACGGACGAGTATCCGGACCCGAATTTTGGCTCGGGCGCCGTCAAGATCACCGGCGCGCATGACTTCAACGATTACGGCGTGGCCAAGCGTGGTGGCATTCCCTGCTACCGGCTCATGGCTATGGACGCGTCCATGCGCGCGGACGGTGCGCCCTATGCCGAAGAAGCCGCCAAGGCGCAGGCCATCGTCGAGGGGGCGAAGTTCTCCGAGAACGAAATCGACGCCATCAACCTCGTGCCCGAGGAGTATCGCGGCTTGGACCGATACGAGGCCCGCAAACGGGTCGTCGCCGACATCACGGCGGAGGGGCTCGCGGTCATGATCCCCTCGGACCACCCGGAGGTTGCCTGGCAGATCAAGGGCAAGGAGGAGGACGAGATCCCCGCCAAGCTGCCCATGATCGAGTCCAAGAAGATCATGCAACCCTTTGGAGACAGGTCGAAAGTCGTCATCGAACCGATGCTGACTGACCAGTGGTTCTTGGACGCTGAAAAGCTCGCGATCCCGGCGACCGAGGCCGTCCGCTCCGGCAAGACCAAGTTCGTGCCCGAGAACTGGGACAAGACCTACTACAACTGGATGGAGAACATCGAGCCGTGGTGCATCTCCCGCCAGCTCTGGTGGGGCCACCAGATTCCGGTCTGGTATGGGCCTCGGTTCGACGATGGTTTCTACTTCTCAGATCGCATCGCTTTCTGCGGAGCCACTTTCGATGAAGTTGCCGCGAAGGCGGAGGCATACTATCGGCCAATAATTGAAGAAAACGAACGCATGCTGCGAGATGCTTCTGAGAAGCAGCACCTTGAAGTAGACGTTTATGAGTGGGCTATAGACCCCTCTGATCCCCAGACTGGCGCTGAAGAGGCGTGGAACGCTAGAACGGACGCGACGCCTTCTAAGGTGCACATACCGCTGGAGCGCGACCCGGACGTCCTCGACACGTGGTTCTCCTCCGCTCTCTGGCCGTTCTCGACGCTGGGCTGGCCGGACAAGACCGCCGAGCTTGACCGCTATTATAAGACGGACGTTCTGATCACGGGCTTTGACATCATCTTCTTCTGGGTTGCCCGGATGATGATGCAAGGCATTGAATTCATGGATGAAGTGCCGTTCGATGACGTCTATATTAACTCGATTGTGGTCGATAAGAACGGGAAGAAGATGTCCAAGTCACTGGGCAACATCCTCGACCCGCTGGAGCTTATCGACGAGTTCGGGGCCGATGCGACCCGCTTCGCGCTGGCCTCTCAGGAGGTACAATCGCGCCGCACGCTGCGCATGTCGAACCAGGCTGCCGAGGGCGGGCAGCGCTTTGGCACCAAGCTCTGGAATGCTGCGCGTTTTGCCGAGATGAACGGCTGTAAGTCCAATGATTCCAGTCAGATACCGGTAGCAAAGCAAGTCGTGAACCGCTGGATAATCGGCGAGACGGCCCGCGCGGTAGACAAGGTCTCGGCGGCGCTGACGGCCTACCGGTTCAACGACGCGGCCTCGGCGATCTATGACCATGTCTGGAAGGTGTTCTGCGACTGGTATGTCGAGTTCTCCAAGCCGCTGCTGCAGGGCGAGGATGAGGCCGCAAAGGCCGAGACGCAGGCGGTCATGGCATGGGCGCTCGACCAATGTCTGATCCTGCTCCACCCGATCATGCCCTTCATCACGGAGGAGCTTTGGGAAGCGACGGGTGACCGGAAAAACTCATTGATGCTAACGGCTTGGCCTGAATTAGGTGGCGTTGCCGACGCTGAGGCGGACCGCGAGATGGGCTGGGTGATCCGCCTGATCGAGGAGATCCGCTCGGTCCGCTCCGAGATGGGTGTCCCCCCCGGTGCGCACATTGATCTGGTGCTGACGGATTACAGCCAGTCGACCGCTATGTGCTTGTATCGAAACGCAAATCTGGTGCAGCGGCTGGCGCGGCTGTCCTCGATTGCGGCGTCCGAGGAGACGCCGGAGGGGTCCGTAACGATTGCGCTGGAGGACAGTTCCGCCAATCTGCCGCTCAAAGGCATCATCGATGTCGCGGCAGAGAAAGCGCGGCTCGACAAGGCGCACGGCAAAGCCGCCAAGGAGATCAAGGGGTTGGAGGGGAAGCTGAACAACCAGGGTTTCCTCGCCAAAGCGCCCGAGGAAGTGATCGAGGAACAGCGCGACCGGCTTGCAACAGCGCATGCGGAGGCGGCGCGATTGGCTCAGGCGCTCGACCGGTTGGCGCATCTCGGGTAGGCTTAGGCCCTCCCGGATCATATCACCAAACGATATCCGGTAATCGTACGTTAATGGGATATGGCGGTATGAAATCCTAGTATATCCGCCATATCCGGGTGTACTTCGGCCCGGTTACTCGGCGGCCCGCTCGGAGCCAAAGACGGGCCGGCGCGGGGCGGCGAGCATCCGTCCAGCCGGGCTGAGCACAAGCACCAGCAAGGCCACGGCCGACAGCAGGTTGAGTTGCAGGAGGGACATCAACGTCTCCGCCGGGAACAGCCAGAGCTGCGTGCCCGCCATGATCCCGTCTGCGCCGACCAGGGTGAGGCTGCTCATGTTCACGCCCCAGTGCAATCCGACCGCGATCCAGAGGTTTCCGGCCCGCCAGACCAGTGCCGCGAGCGTCACCCCTGTGATCCCCGTGATGGCAATGTAGTAGTATGCGGCCTCACCATCGGTGTTCCCCGCATGGAGCAGCCCGAACAGGATGGACGGCAGGATGGCCCAGGCTATCGGCGAGCGGAACCGGATGGCCAGTTGCTGCAGCAAGTAGCCGCGGAAGATCAGCTCCTCGCCCGTGGCCTGGATGAACACCAGCGCCATCAGCGGCACGAACAGCACCAGCCAGTCTCCCATGGGCTGAGCACGCACCGGCGTTGCAATGAATAGCATCGCGACCAGCAGCGAGAGGCCGGAGAACGCGGCGGCCAGCAGCACACCCTTGCCGAAATCGCTGAAGAGGATGCGTTTTGCGGGCTCGAACAGGGTCCCGAACGCCTGACCGTGCATCACCACTGCGGCGACTGCAGCGCCTGCCCAGATGCCGGCGAAACTCAGGAGCATGATCACCACCGGCTCGGCCCCACCGCCTTGCCCGAGCTGCCCCAATGCCTCGACCGCACCGTGCAGATTGCCCAGTTCCGCCCAGCGCCACAGCATCCAGCCCATGACCACCACGATCATCCCGATGACCCAGAGCCCCATGATGATGATCAGCCCCAGAACCGGCCGCCAGAATCCGCGCGCCGCGCGTGCCGGTGCCAGGTATTCCTCGAACGCATCGCTCCGCATGATGCCCCTCTGAGTTGTCTGCCGGGGCGACTTAACCCGGCTTTCGCGCAATGTCCCGCCCCGCTGTGTCAGGATTTGGGCAGCCCTGTCGAGGGTGCTTGAGAGCGCGGCCTCGGATCGTTAGGGTGCGCGCCTATTTCGCGCCCGGGTCATGTGGGTGCGGGGGGCGTAACCCGCGAGAGTGCGGCAGCAGACAGGAAACGAAAATGGACGCCAAGACTTTCGACAAGTCTAAGCTAGTCAGCCGTCATGTCACCGAGGGGCCCGCGCGCGCGCCGCACCGGTCCTATTACTATGCCATGGGGCTGACCGATGATGAAATCCATCGTCCCTTCGTCGGCGTGGCCACCTGCTGGAACGAGGCGGCCCCCTGCAATATCGCGCTGAACCGCCAGGCGCAGGCTGTCAAACTCGGGGTCAAGGAAGGCCTCGGCACGCCCCGCGAGTTCACTACCATCACCGTCACCGACGGGATCGCCATGGGGCACGAGGGCATGCGTTCCTCACTGGCCTCGCGCGAAGCCATTGCCGATACAGTCGAGCTGACCATGCGGGGCCATGCCTATGACGCCATCGTGGGCCTCGCGGGCTGCGATAAGTCGCTGCCGGGCATGATGATGGCCATGGTCCGCCTGAACGTGCCGTCCGTCTTCATCTATGGCGGTTCCATCCTGCCGGGCAAAGTGCCTGCCGGGGCCGACGTGCCCGAGGATTTCGCCACCCGCGATCTGACCGTGCAAGACATGTTCGAAGCGGTGGGGCGGCATCAGAACGGGTCGCTCAGCGATGCGGCGCTGGACGTGCTCGAGCGGGTTGCATGCCCGTCCGCAGGTGCGTGCGGTGGCCAGTTCACGGCCAACACCATGGCCTGCGTGTCCGAGGCTATCGGCCTGGCGCTGCCGCAGTCCGCAGGCGCGCCCGCACCCTACGAGTCCCGTGACCAGTATTCCGATGCATCGGGGCGTGCCGTCATGGGGCTGCTGGCCCAGAACATCCGCTCGCGCGATGTCGTGACCCGAGAGGCGTTGGAGAACGCGGCCCGTGTCGTTGCCTGCACCGGTGGATCCACCAATGCGGGCCTGCACCTGCCCGCAATCGCCCACGAGGCTGGCATCGACTTCAACCTCCAGGACGTCTGCGACATCTTCAAGGACACACCGTACTTCGTGGACCTGAAGCCGGGTGGGCAGTACGTGGCCAAAGACCTCTACGAGGCAGGCGGCGTCATGGTCGTCATGAAGGAATTGATGAAGGGCGGCTACATCCACCGCGACTGCATGACGGCGACTGGCAAGACCATGGGCGAGAACCTCGACAACATCGCGGGCGAGGCGGACGGCCGTGTCATCTACCCGATCGAGAAGCCCATCACCGCGACGGGCGGTGTGGTCGGCCTCATCGGCA
>JBCDID010000288.1:0-5051 GCA_038749355.1 Pseudomonadota bacterium
CCTGGATGCTCATCACCCGACCTCTTTCATTGCATTCTGGAGACCGGCGAGCTTGGAGCGGATCGAGCTGTCGATCATCCGCGAGCCCACCTTCACGACAAGACCACCGATGATCGCGGGATCAACGGTGATATTCAGTTTCACGTCCTGGCCAATGGCGCCCTTGAGTTGCTCGACCAGAGCACCCGCCTGAGTGTCCGAGAGCGCATGGGCCGCAGTCACATCAGCGGTCACCTCACCGCGATGGTCCGCCATCAGAGCCTTAAAGACAGTGATCAATTCGGGTACCGCGAAGAGGCGCCGCTTGGAGGCCATCAGCCCCAGCACGTTCTGCACCAGCGGAGAGAGGCCCATCTTCGTGCCGACCGCCGAGATGGCATCGCCCTGCTCAGCACGGGAATAGATCGGGTTCTTCAGCAGATCCACCAGATCCGGGCTGTCGCCCAGCGCCGCGTTCAGCGCATCCAGATCCGTCTCGGCCTGCTCCAGCGAACCGACCTCCTTGGCCAGCTCGAACAGCGCGGTGGCGTAGCGGCCAGCAGCGCCTGCGGTCAGAGAAGAAGCAGCGGTCACGTTGTGTCGGCCTTCCCGCTAGTTGGTCCCGGCGCCGGAGACGGCGGAGACAGTGTTCATGGGTATCGGAGACGTAGCCCCCGACGCGCGCAGCCCCCTAGCACGGGAATCAGCATCCCGCAACGGCCCCGTCGCTCGCCGCGGTTTCTGGAATCCCGGATGAAGTTTGTGAAGGCTTAAAGAGTCTCTTCGCATGCGCACATCGTCGCAGCGCAACATTGTTGCTTCGGCGGCACCCGCGGCCTGACCTTACGCAGCGTCGACACGGCAGGTGAAGCAGTTGTTGGTGCTGGATCGGATGTGGACGTAGGCGACCCTCGGATCGTCAAGAACCGTGCGTGCCCGGGCGGCTACATCTGTTGGAGCCACCACCTTGCCCAACCCGTAGACAATGCGGTCATCTTCCGAATAGCCCTTTACCAACCGGTCCTCGTCGCTCTCGGCAACCACCGGCGGCGCGCCCTCGTTGTCCCAGCGCCGACATTCGTCAGCGCAAAGGAAAATCGGCCCGCTCTCGGCATAGGGCTGTGCGGTATTGAACGGTCGGTGGGCTAGCACCAGCATCTCTGCTCCCTTCGGGATGTATCGCAGGCAGTGCCGGCAAGGCGCGTATTTCTCTGCCGGACAGGTCATGCGCTCGGCCGCGCAGCCATTGGCGTCCGTTGCACCCGCCCTGTAGGCCTGCACAATATCAGTGGGCAGTGCTTGAAAAGTCACGTCTGTCATGGCGAACTCCCTTTCAGTTGACCGCCAGAACGTCACATGCGCCCGCGGGGGGAGCCACCCGGATCATGCGGAGCAACAGGGGAGCCAGAACATGCCATCCTTCCAGACCGAGCCGCTGCACAACGAATTCGGCGTCCGCATCACTGGGATCGACCTTGCCGCACCCATCGACGAGCCCATCATGGAGGAGATCTGCGAGGCCATTGACATCTATGGCTTCGTCCACTTCCCCGATCAGCCCTTCGACGACGACCGTCAGCTGGCGTTCACCCGCCGTCTGGGCGAGCCCGAGCCTGACCATGTTGCCGCCGGCGAGGGCCGTGTAAACTACTTCGGCACCATCGGGAACGTGCAGCCGGATGGAACCGCTCTCGGCGCCTCCCACAAGAAGACAGTGTTCTCTACTGGCAACAACATGTGGCACTCAGACGCCTCGTTCAAAGAGGTGCCCGCCTTCGTGTCCGTCATGGCCGCCTACGAGACGCCGGACGAGGGTGGTGAGACGCTCTTCGCTTCAGGGCGCTCCGCGTTTGAGCGGCTGGATACAGACGAACAGGCCAGGCTGGAACCCATGGTCGCGGTGCATGACTACGTGTATTCCCGGTCAAAGGTCGCACCGGATGCGGTTTCACCTGGACTTGCCGCCGTCCTACCACCGGTGCGCCAGAAATTGGTGCGCACGAACCCGCGAACGGGGTCGAAGAACCTCTTCCTCGGCTCTCACGCCCGCGAAATCGAGGGCATGGGTTTTGAGGAAAGCCGCGAACTGCTAGACGAGCTCACCGACGACACTGTCGCGCCCGAGCACATATACGCCCACAAATGGCGGCCCGGCGACTTCGTGATCTGGGACAATCGCTGTCTGATCCACCGCGGTGCGGGTTATGATGCCGACAAGTACCGCCGCTATATGCGCCAGACCCGGGTGCGCGGCACTTGTTCCAGTCTGGAAGAGTAAACCCCTTCAGCAACGCGGTGCGGACAGATGTACAGACTATTCTACGCGGTGAAGAGTGCCTCGATGGGCGTGCGCGTGCTGCTGGAAGAGATCGGCGCGGCATATGTGCTGATCCCGACCTCGGTCCAGATGGACAAACCCCGCCCTCCTGAGCAACTGGCCGTGAATCCCAACGGTTGGGTGCCGGTGCTCTGCTGGGACGGTGGTGCCATGTATGAGTGCGCCGCTATCACGATGTTCCTATGTGATCGGCATCCGGAGGCACGCCTCGCGCCCGAGCTCGACGCCCCGGAACGCGCGCTCTACCTGCAAACGCTGGTCTACTTTTCGAACTCGGTCCAGAACGCGTACCAACTCTGCTATTATCCGGACCGCTTCGCCGACAAGCCAGACGACGAGCCAAGCGCCATGCGGCGCGGCAACCGGCGGCTGCGGGAGACCTGGGGTGTGATCGATGATCAGATCGGCCAGCAGGAATGGATCCTGGGTTCGCGGTTCAGCGCTGCTGACATCTATCTCTTCATGCTGACCACTTGGTTGCGTCCGGGCATGGGCCATCCGGAGGTATCCGAGTTCGCAAATGTAAGCCGCATCGCGGACAAGGTGAGCACTCGTGCCAGCGTTCAGAAAGTCTACGAACCGTGGCTGAAGAACCCGGACTACTGAGCACGGACCTACGGACCACCCAGCCGGAGTGAACCAAGGCTACAGGAAGCTCTGCGGGTCGATATCGATCTGAACCATCACAGAGGACGGGATCTTCACTTCGGAACGCCAGACCCGGATGGCATCCTGTAGGCGCACGCCCTTGGCCGCCTTTGCCAGAAGGCGCACGCGTGTCTTGCCCCGCTGGCGGGCGAACGGGGCGGGGGCGGGGCCGAACAATTCCACGCCAGCCCGGTTCAGCACCGTTGCGGCACGGCCCAAGGCTCGTGCAACCTCCCAAACCTTCGCGTCGTCGATCCCGGACACGATGATCCCGGCCAGACGCCCGAACGGAGGCATCCCGGCCTCGTGACGCATCTCGGCCTCCTCGCGCCAGAAGGCCTCCGCCTCGCCGGACAGTATCGCGCGGATCACGGCGTGATCGGGGTTCGCTGTCTGGATCATCGCGCGCCCTTTGCGGTCCGCGCGCCCAGCCCGGCCCGAGACTTGATGCAGGATCTGAAACGTCTTCTCGGCACCGCGCAGGTCGCCCCCCTGCAAGCCCATGTCCGCGTCGATCACTCCCACAAGGGTCAGCAGCGGGAAGTTGTGGCCCTTCGCAATCATCTGCGTGCCGATGATGATGTCCGCCTCGCCGCGCGCAATGGCGTCCAGCCGCTCTTTCATGTGCCCCGGCCCGGTCATTAGATCCGAGGACAACACCTCGATGCGCGCATCCGGAAAGAGGTCTGCCGCCTCCTCGGCCAACCGCTCGACACCAGGGCCAACGATCGACAGCGTGTCATCCTTCCCACAAGTCGGGCACGCCCGGGGCAACGGCTCCACATGGCCACACTGGTGGCACAGCAGTTCCGCCCGGAACCGGTGCGTCACCATCCACGCATCGCAATGGGGACAACCGAAATGGTGCCCGCAGCCCCGGCAAAGCGTCAGCGGCGCATAACCCCTGCGATTCAGAAAGAAGAGCGTTTGTTCGCCCGCCGCCAACGTTGAGCGCGCGGCAGCCACCAAAGGCTCGGTGATCCAACGATTGCGCCCGGGATTGTGGGCGCGGATGTCGACCGTGTCGAGCCGCGGGAGAACGGCGGAACCAAACCGTTCCGGCAGGTCGATGCGGTGGTACTTGCCAGCTTCCGCATTCGCCCAACTCTCAAGCGACGGCGTGGCGGAGGCCAACACAGCGGTCGCGCCCTCGATCGATGCGCGCAGGACCGCCATGTCTCGGGCATTGTAAAGGACCTGTTCCTCCTGCTTGTAGGACCCCTCATGTTCCTCATCGATCACGATCAGGCCAAGGTCGGCATAAGGCAGGAAGAGCGCCGAGCGCGCACCGACCACCAATCCCGCGTCCCCGCGAGCCACAGCGTTCCAGCAGCGGCGACGTTCAGGGGGTGTGACGCCGTGGTGCCATTCGGCAGGCCGCGCTCCGAACCGTTTCTCGACGCGATCAAGGAAGGCGGACGTCAGCGCGACCTCTGGGAGGAGCACCAGTGCTTGCTTGCCCTGCGCCAGGCACTCGGCGACAGCTTCCAGATACACCTCTGTTTTGCCGGACCCCGTGACGCCATAGACGAGGGTGGCCGAGAAGTTTCCGTCCCGAACCTTCGTTCGTAGTTGATCCGCCGCCGCGCGCTGCTGTTCTGAGAGGTGCCCGCCCATCCCGTGCCCGAAGAGCGGCGGGTAGGGTGCGTCGGCGGCAACATCCACGGACACCAGCGCACCCAAGTCGGCAAGCCCCTTCACGACGGCTGCCCCGGTCCCTGCCTCTCGGGCAAGATCGGCGGCAGGCAGACCCGCGCCGCCAAGGGCCTCCAGAACCTCCAGCACACGGGTCCGCGCGGGCGTCAACCGGTCCGGCTCAATCGCACCGCGCCGCCAGACGCGACGGGTCTTGGGCGGTGCGCCAAGCTCCGGCACCCTCGTCGCTAGCCGCAGCATCATGCCCGGGGGCGAAAGCGTGTAGGCGGCGGCACGATCTAGGAACTCGCGCATCTCATCGCGCATGGGCGGCATGTCGAGCCGCTGGGCGATTGCCTTCAGCTTCTCGGGTGGATGCGTGCCCTCCCCCGGCCCCCAGACGACGCCTGTGACAGCGCGGGCCCCAAGCTCGACCTTCACGAAGTCGCCA
>JBCDID010000289.1:0-5025 GCA_038749355.1 Pseudomonadota bacterium
GAACACGGTGCGGAGGTGATGCGCATCGCGGGCCCGCACCTGCCGAGCTTCGACTCGCTGGTGATCAATACAGGCTTCGGCAAACGCTCGGCCTTTGTGGACCTTCGGGAGGAAGACGGGCGCGAGACCCTCCGCACCCTGATCCGCGCCGCCGATGTGCTGATCGACGGCTACCGGCCCGGGGCGCTTGCGGGGCGAGGGTTCTCGTTTGACGACCTGCAGGACCTCAACCCCTCCCTCGTCTACCTGACCCTCTCGGCCTTTGGCGAGACCGGGCCATGGGGCGGGCGGCGCGGCTATGACACCTATGTTCAGGCGGCGACGGGCCTCTCGGCGGAGGGGCCGGACGGGCCCACGCGCCTGCCCTGCCAGCCTCTCGACTATCTTGGCGGCTATCTCGGCGCGTCTTCGGTCATGGCGGCCTTGGCCCGGCGGGCCGAGGAGGGTGGAGCCTGGCGGGCGGAGCTCTCCCTTGGGCGCAACGCCATGTGGCTCTGGGAGTGGACGGACGCGCTGGGGCCGGAGTCAGATCCACCTGCCGCGAACCCCTCGCTGGAGCAGGCAGCACCCGTGCTGGCGGAGATGTCGTCGGAGTTCGGACAGCTCCGTGCCATGCGCCCTGCTGTGCTGCTGTCCGAGACGCCGCCGGAGTGGCGCGCGGCTCCGGTCCGGCTGGGAACGCATCCGGCTGAATGGCGCATCTAGCGTCTCGGTACGGTCTGCGGTGAGCCCTCGCGCGCGGGTCAAGGGGCCGGAGCCCGGCAGTGCATGTGCTTCGCGCCGGATGACACCTGCCCGGCACGCCCACCTGGGAAGCAATGCGCACCTCTGACGGTACGAAATTTAGTCGAATTGTCCGAAGAATTCGGCACGGGCCAAACGCCGCGTTAGGGAGTTGTTAGGCATAACGGTGGCCACCATATAGGGTGGGATCTGGGCCACTAGGTGCTCGCCAACACCGATCTGCAGACCATCGTCCGACATGTACCAATTCTAAACCAAACCGATGCCCGCTCCGGAGCGCGGCGCTGCATTTCGGGACGAAAGTGCAGCCGAGGATTGAATTGGTCCAGTACTGGTACACTCCTGTGCCGCGACACTTTGACATTCCCGAAATACCCGGTAGCGTCCCCGCCACCAAGTCATGCGGAGTGCGCAAACGCCTGCGCAATGGGGAACCACGCGGCAAAGAAACCGGTCAACCGGTCCGCGAACTAGGGAGGAAAATATGGAAGAACAGCTCGCCGAGCTGGCGGCAAGGGTTGCGGCATTGGAAGCCAAGACCGCTACGACCAACACGATATTCGCGGAGACGTACTACTACCTCTCCATCCCGCTCATGGTCATCATCCACGCAGGCTTCCTGGCCTATGAGATGGGAGCGTCACGCCTGAAGAACGTCCTGGCCTCGGGGATCAAGAACATCCTGGCCTTCGCCTTCATGGTGCCAACCTTCTACTACTTCGGCTGGTGGGTGTACTGGGCGTTCCCGACCGGCATCACGCTGGCACCGGGCCCGGTCGAGATCTCGGGTGCCGAATATGCGGCCTTCGCCTGGCCCTGGTCCGAAAGCGCGGGCCCGAACCTCGCAGACAACGCCACGGGCGTCTTCTGGGGCGCGTTCACGCTCTTTGCCGCGACGACCGCGTCGATCTTCTCGGGCGCTGTCATCGAGCGCATCCAGGTCGTCGGTTTCACCATCCTTGCCATCGTCCTTGGCTCGTTCGCCTGGGTCGTGGGGGCTGCCTGGGGCTGGCACGCAGACGGTTGGCTGGTCAACGACTGGGGCTACCATGACTTCGGTGCGGCGGGCCTCGTGCACGCGGTGGCCGGGTTCTTCGCCCTCGGCGTGCTGATCAACCTCGGCCCCCGGATCGGCAAGTTCAACCCGGACGGCTCGGCCAATGACATCAACGGTCACAACCTGCCGCTGACCTGTATCGGCCTTATGCTGATCATCGTCGGCTTCTGGGGCTTCCTGATGGCCTGTGTCATCGTCCCGGGTGAGGCATGGAGCTGGTACGGCGACAAGTGGGCGACCATCTATGGCACCCCGATGACGCTGAGCACACTCGCCTTCAACATCCTCATGGGCTTTGCAGGCGGCATCATCGGTGCCTGGCTGGTGACCCGTGATCCGTTCTGGATGATGTCGGGCGCGCTTGGCGGGATCATCTCCTGTGCCTCCGGTCTGGATGTGTTCCAGCCGGCACAGGCCATGGCCATCGGCTTTGTCGGCGGTGCGATGATGAAACCGGCAGCCGGTATCCTGGAGCGCATGGGCATCGACGACGCGGTTGGAGCGGTCACCGTGCACGGGACGCTCGGTATCTGGGGCGTGCTGGCCTGCGGGATCTTCGCAAGCGGCTATCCCGCGCTGCAGGGCGACCCGGGCGTGCCGACGATCTCGATCATGGGTCAGGTCGTGGGCGGCGTGGTCATGTTCCTGCTCGGCTTCGTGCCCGGCTACGTGGTCTCGCTCGTGCTCAAGATGATGGGCCTTTTGCGGGTCGGCGAGGCTGCCGAGATCGCGGGGCTCGACCCGACCAAAGTCCCGGCGCGCGCGTATCCCGAAGGGATTGGCGCCTCGGCAACGCCAGCAGAGTAAGACAGGAAAAGGAGATCCATCATGGGATGGCCATTTGACGAAGCGTCCTGGAACAACGTGGAGGGAGCCTACTACTCCGCCGTCGGTTCCGAGATGATCTGGTTCCTGATCACTGTCGTGATCTGCCTGGTTGCGCTGTTCTCGGGCGCCAAGCACGAGCTGGACGCCTACAAGCGCGAGGAGGATCGTGCGGGCAAGTGATCCGGTGCAAGTGATCCCGTGCATGTGATCTCGGCCAAGTCATCCTTGTCCTGATCGAGTTCGGGCCGTCCCTTCGGGGGCGGCCTTTTTAATTGCCCCGGTTAATGGCAGACTGGCCGCATTAGTCACATCACCAACAGCATCATTTGAGAGGACGCCATGTTTGAAGACTATGAGAAATACAGCTTTGAGAGCACCTTGCGGAATGGGCACGCGGCGTACCACGATGTCTACGCCTGGGGCACCGGCCCGTCCCTGATGGTCATGCACGAGTTGTCGGGTCTCGAAAAGAAAACCAGGGTTCTGGCCGAGAAACTGATCGGCGACGGGTTCCGGGTGCACCTGCCGCACATCCTGGGTCCGCTTGGACGCAAGGCTACGGCGGCGAACACAGTGCGCGCCCTGTGTCTGCGAAAGGAATTCAGCCTGTTCTCCAAGCACCAGTCCAGCCCGATCGTCGACTGGCTCGGCGCGTTGACCGCCGAGATCCAGCGCCGGGACGAGACCGATCAGGTCGGGGTCATCGGCATGTGCCTGACGGGCAACTTCGCGCTCGTCCTCCTGGCCCGTGACGGGGTCGCGGCAGCGGTCGCAAGCCAGCCGTCCTTGTCGTTCTCCGCCCCCTGGGCAGACAAGAGCGCGATCCACATGTCGCCTGAAGAGGTTGCAGACGCCAAGGCGGCGATGGCCTCAAAGGGCAAAGCTCTGGCGCTCCGGTTCTCGGATGACAGGATAAGTCCGAAGCCCAAGATGGAGAAGATCGTGAAGTTGTTCGAACCGCATATCGACACCGAGAGTTTCGCGGGCCCGCACCATTCCCTCCTGACCTACGACTTCAGACAGGAAGCCTACGACCTCGTTCTCAGCCATCTGCGCGACAGAATGTGGATATCGTAGGCGCGGTCCGGTGAGCCCTCTTCATTGACGTCTTCAAATGACGTACCGCTGTGGCTGTCCGGAATCTCTGCCGGGCAGGCAACCGTGAGGAGATCACCGTGGACATGGGAATCAAGGGCCGCAAGGCCATCGTCTGCGCGGCGTCCAAGGGGCTGGGCCGGGGATGCGCCGAGGCTCTGGCCGCGGAGGGCGTGGATCTGGTGATCACCGCGCGCACGGCCTCCGAGCTGGAGGCGACCGCCGGCGAGATCGCCGCGAAGTACGGCGTCTCCGTGACCCCGGTCGCCTCGGACGTGAAGACCGAGGAGGGCCGCGCCGCGATCCTCGCCGCCATGCCCGAGCCGGACATTCTGGTGAACAATGCGGGCGGGCCGCCGCCCGGTGACTTCAAGGATTTCTCGCTACAGGACTGGCGCGATGCGGTCGAGGGCAACATGATTGCGCCCATCGCGCTGATCAAGGAGACGGTCTACGGCATGGCGGATCGAGGCTTCGGCCGGATCGTGAACATTACCAGCTTCTCGGTAAAGGCGCCGATCCCGACGCTGGAGCTGTCCAATGGCGCGCGCGCGGGGCTCACTGGCGGGATCGCGGCGCTGGCTCGCAAGGTCTCGCCGCATAATGTGGCCATCAACAACCTCCTGCCCGGGCCGTTCGCGACGGATCGTCTGACGGGGACGTCGAAGGCGATCGCCGAGGCAACGGGCAAGAGCTTTGACGAGGTACACGCGGCGCGCGCTGCCGAGAACCCGACGGGCCGGTTCGGCACCACCACTGAGTTCGGCGCGACCTGCGCGTTCCTCTGCTCACAGCACGCGGGCTACATCATTGGGCAGAACTTGATCATGGATGGCGGCAGCCACATGGCGACCATCTGATCGGGGGGTCATGGGTGCATCACGCCTGCAAGCAGGCTTTGGATGGCACCCTACGCGGCGTTAGAGCGATGAACCTGCGTAGGGTGCATCCTGGCTCGCGCTTGCGCGAGTTGATGCACCGAAGCCCGAAGGGCCAACACCGGCTCAGTCCTCGGCCCCGCAGGTCCGGACGCTCATTCCATCCGGCAGGATGGTGTCGGCATTCCCGCAGGCGAGCGCCAACTGCGCCTCAGTCAGCCCGCGCACATCTGTCAGATCGGCTCCGCTCAGATCCGTGCGCCTGAGAAGCGCGCCCTCCAGATCGGCACCATTCAGGTTGGCGCCGACAAGACTGGCACTGCTCAGCCGGGCCTTCTCCAGACTGGCGCCGGAGAAGTTCGCGGCCGTGGCATCCGCCCGGTCCAGATCCGCCCCGGCCATCTGCGCCTCGCTCAACGTCGC
>JBCDID010000290.1:0-5008 GCA_038749355.1 Pseudomonadota bacterium
CACCTTTCTCTGATTCAGTCATTACTTTTCCAACTACACACAAGTTCCCTGGTACGACTGGTTTTTGGCGGCGCTGACCGCCTGCACCGCCGCGTTCTTCACGTGGACCGCATCCGAGAGCCTCGACAATGGCTGGGAATACGCGGCCCCCGAGCACGCCATCTGGTGCTCCATCGTCTTATATGCGCTGATCCTCGAAGGGACCCGGCGGGCGGGCGGTCAGCGCCGCCAAAACCCAGTCGTACCAGGGAACTTGGGTGGACTTGGAACCGTCCAGCCGGAAGCAGAGAAAGGTGAGCGACAGGAAGATGCCCGCGAGGAGGTAGAGATACATCCCCTCAAGCATTGCATAGCCACCGAGGCGCAGGTTGAAGAGCTGGTTCACCGCCAAGGCGATAGCGGCGAGCGTGGCCACGATGATGGTCCAGCGGGCGGGGCCCGTGAAGGTGGCACGCTCGGCAGCCTTCTCGGCCTCGATTGCGGCGGCTCCCCGGTCGGTGGCGCTGTCTGCGGAGCTCATTCCGCCTCCTCCCGCTGTTCTCGTTGATCAGCAGGGTGGCTCATTACTGGGACACCTGCAACCACAGGGGTGATGGCGTCCGCCATGGGGTGTGTGGCGGATCCGCCCGCAGCAGCCACTTGTCGCCTTGACTTTCTTGCGTTCGGACGGAGCATAAGCACATCGACCCTTGTTGGCGTGTATGGAAGATTGGTTCTGCTGTATGATCTCTACTGTCACCTACATTAGCCGTTCCCGTATTGGCGGCGACATGACGACATTGGACGCGTTGCACCGGCGATGCTCGGTGAACAATCCAAGGCTGGAGATCACCGGGGCGCTCTATTTTGATGCGGGCATGTTCTTTCAGGTTCTCGAGGGGCCGGATGATGCACTCTCTCACCTGATGAGCGTCATACTTCTGGATGCGCGCCACTATCAGGTGCGGGTTCTGAACCGGTCCGTGATCGAGACCCGGACGTTTGCGGACTGGAGCATGAAGTTCGTCAGCGGGTTCACGGCGGGGCCAGGATCAGGGCACTTCAGCTATGGCGACCTTGTTGATGCTGACATGGCGCAACTGCAGACAAGCACACAGATGCTGCTGACGGCCTGAGGTGCCGCCGGGCCGCGTTCAGAGCCTGAGCAGAACCTTGCCCGCGTGCCCGCCGGATTCCATCAAGGCATGCGCATCCGATGCATCCGCGAGATCGAAGACCTTGTGGGTTACGGTCTGCAACTGACCCTGGGCAAACAGCGGCCAGACCTGTTCCCTAAGCCCCGTCGCCACGGCGGTCTTGAATTCGGGCGGACGGGAGCGGAGCGTGGCGCCCGTCAGCGTCAGCCGCTTCAGCATCATGGGCATGAAGTTCAGCTCGACCTTCGGCCCGAGATCAAACGCCAGATGGATCAGCCGTGCATCCGGGTTCGCCGCCTTGATGTTGCGCGCGATGTAGGGGCCACCGAACATATCGATGATGATGTCGGCACCGCCAGCCTCGCGGGTAATCTCGACGAAATCCTCCTCGCGGTAGTTGATGACCCGGTCGGCGCCCATGCGGGTGGCCATGTCGCGGGAAGCCTCTGATCCCGCTGTGGTGAGCACCTTCAGCCCCATGGCGCGCCCAAGCTGTACCGCGGTCGAGCCGATGCCGCCGCCACCGCCATGCACCAGCAATGTCTTTCCTCGGGGCACGTCGTGGCCGTGCCAAGTATTGGACCAGACAGTGAAGAAGGTCTCGCAAAGGCCGGCGGCATCCATCAGCTCGACGCCCCCTGGGATGGGCAGGCAGTGGCCCGCATCGACGGCCACGTATTCAGCATAGCCTCCGCCATTTGTCAGCGCACAGATCGTGTCGCCTTCAGACCAGCCGGAGACATCCGCGCCCATGGCGGCGACATGGCCCGAAACCTCGAGCCCCAGCAGAGGCGAGGCGCCAGGCGGCGGCGGGTATGACCCCGCGCGTTGCTTCAGATCCGGGCCGTTCACGCCTGCGCCGGTGACCTTAATGAGGATCTGGCCCGCACCGGGTACGGGGATCTCGGCTTCTCCCAAGTGCATTACCTCCGGCCCGCCGCCGTCCCCGTGTTCGATCACCCGCATCGTGGCCATGTTAAGCCTCCTGTCCTGTGCGATCCGTCTAGGCCTTCCCGGAGGCCTTGAAAAGGGGGCCATGCTGCCTGGTCGCGGCGCAACGGAAGCGGGCGGATGTGCGCGGTTTGCGTTGGCGCAAGCGAGCTTGACGTCCCCGATTGTGCTTTTTCCCGCGCTTTAAGTCGCAGTGGCCATGGCGTGGTCCGATCGGTCGATCCCGGAGACAGTGGCCAAGACGCCGCCGCTATGGCAGGTTTTCAAGGGGCTCCGGACGCTAGTTACTCTACAGATCGGCGTGACATCTTTTGCGGACTGCGAGGTTGTTCGCCACGAACGTTTCAGACTGCGGCAGATATCCGGATGACAATCCTGTTGCGGTGCGGCATAAGCCTGCGCCGAAACGGGAGGATTGCATGACGGACGACCTGACTGTGCCTACCTCAGCCCTACCGGGTTACCTGACCGAAAAGTATCTTGGCTGGAAGAAGACCCAGTTTGAACAGAACAAAGCGTGGTTTGCGCGTCTGGCCGAGGCCGGGCAGCATCCCCGCGCCATGGTCATTCAGTGCTGCGACAGCCGCGTGAACGCGGTGCAGATGTTCGGTGCAGAGCCGGGCGATCTGTTCGTGGTGCGCAATGTGGCCAACCTTGTGCCGCCTTATAGTCCCGACCACCAGCATCATGGGACCTCCGCAGCGGTCGAGTACGCGGTCGGCGCGCTAAAGGTCGCGCATATCATTATCGTCGGGCACTCAAGCTGCGGAGGCGTTCATGCGTGCCACGACATGTGTTCGGGCAAGGCTCCGCATCTTGAGGACAAGTCGAGCTTCATCGGACGATGGATGGACATCCTGCGCCCTGGCTATCAACGGGTGATCGAGCGGGTTGAGGGCGAGGTTGCCCAGAAATCCGAACTTGAGCTGGAAGGGGTATTGACGTCACTGAGGAACCTCATGGGCTTCCCCTTCGTGCGCGAGGCGATGGAGAAGGGGGCCCTGACCCTTCATGGGGCGTGGTTCGACATCGGGAGCGGTGAGTTGCACGTGCACAGCGAGCAGGAGGGGTTCCGGCCGCTGGCGCAAGAGGTCCGCACCGCCTGAGACCTCAGAGATAGGATGGTGGCCTGTCGGTGTGTGCCCTCCGGGCCGCCCCGTTCATGTTGTCGATGTCGCCCCACAGCATGAAGACCCGGCCAACAATGCCACTCAAACGACGATGGCTTGCGGCTCTGCGGTGCTTCGACTGCCTTCAGGGTTAAGTGTCGCAAGGGTCGTTCGGGAGTTCCGCGGTTGGCCCGGGAACGCCTAGTGCAGGCTGGCTGAGACGGCTTCGGTTGCCGCGACGAGCGCTTTCGGCGTGATCTCGAACACTGCGTCCGGTGCACCGGCTGCGGCCCAGATGGTCTCGAAGTCCAGGAGCGTCACGTCGATCCAGATCTTTGGCGCGTTTAGGTGCCCAATGGGCGAAACGCCGCCGATTGCGAAACCCGTACGAGCGCGGACATCGTTGGCGTCGGCGCGCACCAACGGCTCGCCCACCGCCTTGGCGGCTTTGGCCATGTCCACCCTGTTTGCGCCCGAGACCAGTAGCAGGACGAGGTCGCCGGAAGTCTCGCCCGCGAAGATCAGCGACTTGACAATCCGGGCGACCTCGCACCCACAGGCCTGTGCTGCGTCCTCGGCCGTGCGGGTGCTTTCGCCCATTCGTTTGATCTCGATGCTGAGACCCAGTTCCTCGGCCGTGCGTTGTACTGGTTTCACGGATTTGGACATGTCGGGGGACTCAGCGGTGCATCACGTCGCGACAAGCGCGACTTTGGATGCACCCTACGCGGCGTCCATGGCTTTCACAAACCGGTCGAACAGGTAGAAGCTGTCCTGCGGGCCGGGCGAGGCCTCCGGATGGTACTGAACCGAAAATGCCTGACCGTCCTCGGTCCGAAGTCCGCAATTGGTGCCGTCGAAGAGCGAGACATGGGTCTGGATCACGTCGTCCGGCAGGTTCTCCGCATCTACGGTGAACCCGTGGTTCATGGACGTGATCTCGACCTTGCCTGTCTCCAGATCTTTCACTGGATGGTTCGCGCCGTGGTGCCCTGTAGCCATCTTCCTAGTCTGACCACCGAGCGCCAGCGCCAGCATCTGGTGGCCGAGGCAGATGCCGAAAACGGGCTTGCGCGCCGCCATGACACCCTGGATCATCGGCACGGCATAAGCGCCGGTCTCGGCCGGATCGCCTGGGCCGTTAGAGAGGAACACCCCGTCGGGCTCGTGCGCCAGCACCTCGTCCGCGGTTGCCGTCGCGGGCATTACCCGGACATCGCACCCGGCCTCGGCGAGGCAGCGCAGGATTGTCCGCTTCGCACCGTAGTCGATGGCCACCACCTTGTGCCGGGCACCGTCCTGCTTCGGAAAGCCTTCCGGCCACGCCCAGCGCAGTTCGTCCCACGTGTAGGACTGGGCGCAGGTCACGTCCTTGGCCATGTCAGTGCCATCGATAGACGGGAAGGCGCGGGCGGCGGCGATCAGCGCGTCTGTGTCGATTCCTCCATCCGCTGCGTGACCTATCGCGCAATGAGGCATCCCCTGATCGCGGATCAGCCGGGTCAGGCGCCGCGTGTCAACACCGGAGATCCCGATGCGCCCATGCCGAGCCAGCCATTCGGAGAGGTGAGCTGTCGCACGCCAGTTGGCGGGCTCGGTCACATCCCATTTCACCACCATGGCGAGCGCTACCGGATCGGCGGTCTCCTCATCCTCCGCGTTCGAGCCGACATTGCCGATATGCGGGAAGGTGAAGGTCACGACCTGGCCCGCGTAGGAGGGGTCGGTCATGATCTCCTGGTAGCCTGTCATGGCGGTGTTGAAGCAGAGCTCGCCCGCGATCACCCCCTCCGCACCGAACCCGTGGCCCCA
>JBCDID010000291.1:0-5007 GCA_038749355.1 Pseudomonadota bacterium
CATCCGTCGCCGGATCGAGCGGCGGATGACTGCGCTTGGGCTGCCGGATCTGGACACCTACGCCTCCCACGTCCGGGAAGAGCCCGACGAGGTCAAGCTGCTCTTCCGGGACATGATGATCTCCGTGACCTCGTTTTTTCGCGACATTGAGGAGTTCGAGAACTTCCGGGAGCACCTCAAGGTCCTGGTGGAGGACCGCTCGAATCACGGAATGCGGATCTGGGTGCCGGGCTGTGCATCTGGCGAGGAAGCCTACACAATCATGATCCTGATTGCCGAGTCGCTGGGGGGTGTGCTCGCGCTCGATCAGACGCAGATCCAGTTGTTCGCAACGGATATCGACGCCGATGCCCTGGCGAAAGCGCGTCGGGGGCGGTACCCAAAGACTGCAGAGAAGGACATCCCGGCGGAGTACCTGGAGAAGTACTTCATGCCGACGGATGACGGCTACCAGGTCAACCAATCGTTGCGCGAGCGCATTGTCTTCACGCCGCACAATCTCTGTCAGGATCCGCCGTTCTCGAACATCGACCTGATCAGTTGCCGTAACCTGTTGATCTATTTCAACAACACGCTTCAGGCGAAAGTGTTCGCGCGGTTGCACTATGCGTTAAAATCGTCGGGGCTGTTGTTCCTCGGCAAGTCCGAGTCGATCAGCGGCTCGGAGGCCCTGTTCAGACTGGCGGGTGACGGAGGGCAGATTTTCCAGCGCCGCGCCCGTTCGGACCGCGTGGGCCTGCCTAGAACCCATTCGCTGGGGGTCACGCCGGCCGGATACATGGGTGCTCTGCAGCGGACACCAGAGAAGACGGAGCCCGATGCCTTTGGCTCGATGTTCAGGGCCTTGGTGCGTGCCATAGGTCCGAACGGACTGCTGGTCACGTCTGACCTGCACATCATGCGGGTCTACGGGAACGTCGACCGGTTCCTCTCGCTCTCGGAAGGCCAGTTGCGCGGCGCGACGATCAACATGCTGCGTGACGAGCTTCGCCATGAGTTGCGTACGCTGATCGCGCTTTCGCTGCGGAACAAGGAGACTCGCCAGGGCCTTGTCCGGCCCCTCGAGCAAGGCAGCGACATGCGTCTGCAGTTGCAGGTCCACCCCATAGGTGATGTCGAGGATGCCGACGGGATGGTTTTGGTGGTCTTCAAGGAATGGAAGGAAGAACGTCCCGCGATTCCCGCTCTGCCCGATGACGATGATGCCGCGCGCGGTCGTGTTGTCGAGCTGGAGGAGGAGCTCCTCGGCACCCGCGAGTCGCTGCAGCAGACGGTGGAGGAGCTCGAAACCGCTAACGAGGAACTGCAGTCGCTGAACGAGGAGCTTCAGTCGGCCAACGAGGAACTGCAGTCCACCAACGAAGAACTTGAGACCACGAATGAGGAACTCCAATCCACCAACGAGGAACTGATCACGGTCAACGAGGAACTGCAGATCAACAGCCATGAGATGGCGGCGATCAACCAGGAGCTCGACAGCATCCTCTCCAACATTGCTGCTCCCGTTCTTGTGGTGGACACGCGGCTGCACATCGTCCAGTGCTCGCAGTCGGCGCGGCAGATGTTCAAGATTTCGTCCGGCGTCGCCAAGCCGCATCTCAGCCAGTTGTCGCTGCCCGGCGAATTTCCTGCATTGAATGCTATGATGGCGCAGGTCGTGCAGACGGGCACGCGGCTAGAGCAGGATATCGATATGGATGGCTTCCATGGCACCGTAACAGCGGCACCTTACTTCAATTCCAAGGGAGAGCTGATCGGCGCCACGGCCATCGTGCAGGAGGTGACCGCGACGGACTCGAAGGCAATCGAAGCGCTGCTCGACAATCTTCCGTTGATGATCTGGCGACAGGACGGGGACGGGAAGGTTGTGGATGCGAACGAGGCGGCGGAACGGTTCATGGGGTTGGAGCCGGGAGCTGCAATAGGTCTGGCGCTGGATGCTGTCCGGGAACGTCTGGGTGAGACTTTTGTGACAAGCTCGATCAACCTACCGTCGCCCGCTGCCTCTCAAGGGGGCACCGGGAATGGCAGCCTCCACTCGGCTATTCCACATGGGCTGGCGAACGGGCACGAGCCCCCGGAAACGGTCGTGGTGGTCGCCGCCGATGTCGCAAACCAAGTGACAGGTACCGAAACGGGCTTGCCATGGGATCTGTCTTCCGCAGACCGTCACGTGGAGCTTCCCCCCGAGACGGCAACCAGGCTCGGTCTTGGCAATGCGGCGGCCTCGTTGGGTCTGGAAAATTTCCTCGACGTCTTCCACAGGGATGACCGAGCAGCGTTGTCACACGGCATTAGTTCGGCGTTGAGCCACTCGATCCCGTTTACGGTACTGGCCCGGCTGGCATCCGGACAGGGGGCGGCGGGACGTCTGCGGGTACGCGGACGGGCCGAAAAGGACGACGATGGCGGCGTAGTTGGGATCGGCGGAACGGTTGGCGGCAACTGAGCCCAGCCACACCCTCGCGTTGTGGGGCTCTTCCATCTCGAAACGGACGTCCCAGATATGTGGCTGCTAATCCGCGGTCGGACCGTCAGTCCGCCACTCAGGCCGGACGCTTGTCCTCGCTTGGCCGCCAATCCAGCATTTCAGGTTCCGCCGCATGTGCGAGTTCCTGCCCGGGTGGCTCAAGGTTGAACGGATGTGCGCTGACCATCCGCTTGATCTCCTCGGTCCGCAATTGCGCCCAGAGGAAGGTTACGGTGGCTGACAGCAGGCGTGGCGCAAGCGGTTTCAACAGCAGCTGGTCCGGCTTCCAAAGGCCCATCTCGTAGACCGCCGATGTGCGGAACGCGTAGCTGGAGACCACAGCAATGACCTTGCAGGCGGGCCAGGTTGCACGGCTCTGCGGGATCAGCAAGCTCTCGGGCCATTCGGGATGTTCGATGTCCACGATGACGATCTCGGGACACTCACCCGCGAACAGGGTCTCCGCACTGGTGGGACCCCAGTGACACTGGATCACATGCCCGTCTGCCTCCAATTCCTTCGCCCATGGCATCGCCAGGCTTGGTTCTGCGATCACCGAAATAAGGGACATTTGGGCTCCTATTTGCAGACAATTTTATGCATCTAATTGGTAAACAAATCCTAAATGCTGGCGTGGGCGGAGCAGGAGAGCGGCGATGTCGGAGATCGAACTTGAGTATCTCGGTGGGCCTGGCGTGGCCGCGCTCGAGCTGACGGATGCCGAGATCCTGGATGCAGTCGAGACGGGTTTGATCGCGGCGGGTCGCGGCGAGACGGTGATCGAACCCCGTATGCATCTTCGTCCCGACACAGGCGTCGACGGGCACTTCAACGTATTGCGAGGCTACGTCGCGCCGCTGAAATATGCCGGGATCAAGGTCGTCGGTGACTTTCACGGCAACTACAAGCAGGGCCTCCCCTCGGAAATGGGGCTGCTCAACCTCTTCGATCCGGAGAACGGAACGCCTCGTGCGGTGATCGATGCGGCAGGTCTGACGGATATGCGAACTGGCGCCGTGACGGCGCTGGGGGCAAAGTATCTTTCACCGAAAACCCCCCGTGTCCTCGGGCACATCGGCGCGCGTGGAACGGCATACTGGAACGTCCGGCTGCTGGATCATCTGTTCAATTTCGATGAGATCCGCGTGCACTCCCGCAGGCCCGAGAGTCGTTATGCCTTCGCAGCCCGGCTCAGCGAGGACCTTGGCAAGCCGGTTGTTGCGACGGACGACTGGCGATCCTGCCTCGAGGGCGCCGACATCCAGATCGAGGCCAGCCGCTTGACGGAACCCACACCACTCTTCGATGCCGCTTGGGTGCGCCCCGGTACGCTTGTGGTTCCCTACGGTACCATGAGCAGTTTACCTCTTGAATTCACGGACCAGTTCGATGCCTTCGTGATGGATGACCTTGGCCAGCTCGCCGCAGGGCCTTTCGGAGCTTTGCGACCGCATATCAATGCCGGCAAAATCTCGGAGGCGTCTTTCTATGCCGAGATCGGCGAGATTGCGGCTGGCCTGAAGCCCGGCCGTGAGACGGCGGACCAGACCATCCTCTTCTGGCACCGGGGCCTGGCGACATCCGACATCGCTTTAGGCGCCTTCATGCTGGAGAAGGCACGAGCCATGGGTCTGGTCCAAAGGCTGAGATACGCTTAGGCATTTGATAGCACTTCCGCGTCTCTGTTGGTGGGGCGGTGCGAAAAACCCAACGGGCTTGAAGCCGTCATGACGCGGTGCGACACTTCCGCCGAGGGAGTTTGAGATGTCACGATTCACGGCTTTAGGGGATTTGCTGGGCTCGGTGCTGGAGCGCGGCTCGCGCCTCGTTGGGCTAGGCGCTGGTGCCGCAGATGCAGCGGGGCTCGCGGCTTGCGCCGATGCGCTCATGTCCACAAAGGGCGAGGCGTCGGGCGTCGCGCTCGCCACCGAGGTACTGGAGGGCTACGGGGCGCTCGACGCTGACGGTCGGCTGGCGTTCTTTACCCATTTGGCGGACGCCTTCGATCCCGACCCGGAGGAGGTGACTGCGGCGGCGTCGGCTTATGCGGCAGACCAGACCTCCGATGCGCTCGACCGCCTTTTTCGTGTTACCGAGCCGCCGCGCCAAGAGCTGCTGCGCCGTCTCAACATGGCGCCGGGCGGGACCGAGCGGTTGGTGGCCATGCGTGCCGACCTGTTGGGGTTGGTGCGCGAGCATCCCGGTCTGAAGCGGATCGACAATGACTTCCGGCATCTGTTGGGCTCGTGGTTCAATCGCGGGTTCCTGGTGCTGCGTCCCATCGACTGGGAGACGCCTGCCGCCATGCTGGAGAAGATCATCGCCTACGAGGCCGTGCATGAGATCGGCGACTGGGACGAATTGCGTCGCCGCGTGGCGCCGCCGGACCGGCGTTGCTTTGCCTTCTTCCACCCCTCGATGCCGGACGAACCGCTGATCTTCGTCGAGGTCGCGCTGACTAGGGAGATCCCGGGCTCGATACAGGGGCTGCTGGACCCCGAGCGCGATCCGCTGGATCCGGGCGAGGCGACGACGGC
>JBCDID010000292.1:0-5004 GCA_038749355.1 Pseudomonadota bacterium
CAAGTATGATCCCCCGCCATTTTCATATGAACAATTTCTCTAATTGAGTTTTGGGTCAAGGCGAATCACGGCACAAGGCCAATAGGCTTCGGAAGTCGAGCGTCCAGCAGGTTCGAACTTCTCTACGGGGTCAGCGATCCGCTGCCACAAGTTGCTGTCCAAAGACCCAAGGGCGGCAAACTATCACGCGTGTTCCAGGCCTGAAACCAGGGTGGTCACGATTGTTCATACGCCGTCATCTCAGTCTTTCGTCCTGCTGGACACTACCCTCTTCCGTCAGACCAGCCGGTTTGGCCGCCCGCCGAAACCTTGTCTTACGCCGTGTGCGCCGTTCCTCCGTCAAAATCGGTCCCATCGATCCACATCCGATGCATAATCACCGCGAGTTTCCTGGCAACGGCAACATAGGCCCTCTTCGTCGAGCCGCGCTTTGCGATCTTGGCACCCCAGGACTTCAGGGCGTTCTTCGCAGACGATCGCCGCATGAGAACCTGTGCTGCCTCATAGAGATGGGTTCTTGTCATTTGATCGCCAGTCTTGGCAATCCGTCCATTGAAGTCGATCTCGCCCGACGCGTACTTGCGCGGTGTAAGTCCGAGATGCACTGCGACGTTCGCGGATTTGGCGAACCGCTGCGGATCATCGACCGTTGATTTGAACAGCAGTGCGGTGAGCGGCCCGACGCCCGGGATCGTCATGAACCGGCGGCAAACCGGATCCTCTTTGACGAGGTGGCGGATTTTCTTGTCCAAGGCATTGATTTCGATCTGTATCTGCCCTCGGACCCGCAACAATGGTTCGACATAGCTGAGCAGATCAGCATCATCTTTGATCAACTCCTGCACTCTCGCCTCGAAACCACGGGCCGTGACCGCGCCGACCTTCAGCCCGAACACCTTGAGATTGCCTCGAATGTGGTTTTCCAACTCCAATCGCTTCGAGAGCAGCGTCTTTCTCGAATTGAGCAACACCCGGCGCATCGCGCTTTCGTTGCTTCGGACATGACTGACGCGGAACCATCCTGTGCGCACGATATGCGCAATACCTCGAGCATCGTTCCTGTCGGTCTTGACGTTCTGAGCCTTCAGCGCCGCATGTGCATGCCGCGCATCGATGCAGACGGCAGGAAGGTCATATTCTGTCAAGCGCTTGTAGAGCCACGAGGAACACGGCCCAGCTTCGAAGCCGATGCGTTCGAATACCAATCCAGTCTCAGAAAGGTAGGCCCAAATTTCCTCTGGGTCAGTTGCGATCGTGGCCTCGCAAACGATCTCGCCGGTCTGGTCCACCAGGCAGAGCGCCGTGGTTTCAACCGCTACATCAAGTCCAGCATAGAATTTCATGAGGGTCTCCCGGATGATTATGCCATTGGCATCCTGGCACAAACCGGGGGATTCAGCGTTGATCACTCAATTACAGCATCTATCACAGCCTGCTCCGCGTTTCGCCCTGGCAAGCTTGCAACGGAAATGTGCGCCCTGGACACGCACAGAACGGTTCTGACCGCTGCGGCTGCGTCTGTTATGAAACACGCCCCACAAAAGACCTCTTGTGCACGCGGGCTTCGCCCGTCGCCCCCGCCAGGGAGCCCCCCGACCTTCCGCGCAACACCTACGCAGGCTGGGTGATCACCCCTCCCCCTGCAGTTGCCACCCCTTCCAGGCCACGCCAAGGCTACATATGGACTTCGACCTGTTGCGTATGCGGCCTGAGGCCGGGGGACATGGGCAAGCAACGCCTGCGATGACTTCCAGCGGCACCCGGCGGATCAGATCAGGCAGCGGGTTACAACGCAGACATGCCCTCTCTGTATCAATCTCCGCGCCAGTCAGACCCTGAGACGTGAGCATCATGATTGCTGAGTGGGTCCGGGTAATGCGACCCGGCACTCAAAATCGACGTCGACGTATCGCCCTCACCGTAGATGTGCCAGGTCTCTGACGATCCGTGAGATGAACCTATTGGAGGCACCGTGTCGCTCTGCCAGGGCAGGGTGTCGCCCCTCGGGATGTTCGGGGAGGACGATGTTTCGGCCGCAGCCACAGCAGGAACGGACGCGACGTGCAATGCGCTCAGGCCAACAGCGCCTTGCGGGTCGCGCATGCGTTCGAGCCGCCTGTTTCTGCGGTAGAGCAGAAAGTGCGCCAAGGCAAAGAGGCCAACAACCGTGCCTGCGACGTAGGAGCCACCAACCAGGCAAACAACCGATACACAAGTCAGCACCAGATAGAACGCCGTCATGAACACAGTGCCGAAGACGTCCCAGGCCGTCCTGAACATGTCCCTCTCCTCTACTCGTTCCGGTTGAGTGTAGCAGCTCTCTGCAAGAATTGCTCGGCCATCGGTGGTGTTCTCTGGGCTGCGGCGTCGAGGTTCCGGAGCACCTCTTCAGTCGTGCCGTCGCTTTCGGGCCGCGCCTCGCTGTTCACCACCTCCTGGCGTGCCGACAACGCTGCCTCCGATCCCGGGTTGCGGACCTGTTCGCTGTAATAGCGTGCATGCGGCTCGGGCAGTCCGACCTCTGTCGCGTGCTCGTAACGTCCGCCCGGCGTGCCGCGCGTGCTGCCGTCCGGCAGCAAGTTCTCTACCAGCCTCTCAGCAACATCTACTCGACTGGGATTTTCGACCGGCACGCTCGACTGCCGATCCCGGCTGCGTTCCAAATCGAAGAGATGCCGCGCGGCATCCCCGTGCTCGGCTGTCATCCGTCTGATGTCCTCAAAGAAATCTCCGACTTCCTGGCCAGTGGGCGAGGTGGGGGCCGGAGGAAAGGCGGGTGCCATGACCCCGGATGCTGCGCGGGCTGCAGGCGGTCCGTCCCCGGATCCCAACGAGGAGGTAGCACCAGTGCTGCTCCCAGGCCCCTCCTCTGCCAGCGCGGAGGAGGCCATGCCAACAGGTTCCCCATGTGCGATATCCGGTATAGGTGCGCCGATGGGCTCAGGCGCTCCGATATCCGGCACGTAGAGCCCCCAGGGGCGCAACATGCCCGCCAGGGCATCGGTCATGCCAGCCTTGTCCATGGCCGCAAGACCGGCACCTGCAATTGCCTGGCGCCGGCCTTCGGTATCTGGCGGGAAGTGCCCCGCTGTCATCCAGCGCTCGGCCGTGCGTGTGGCCTCACCAAGCAGACCGCGCTGGGCCAGCGCGCGGGAGAGGTTCTCGAACTGAGCCGGATCGGACGCGATCTGTCGGGCCAGGAAAGGTGTGTCGAGCCGCTGCTGTGCGCCGAGGCTCTGCTGATCGGAGACCGCTTCCTCGTAGGAGCGCTCCGCGGCAAGGAAGTCTTCGGCCGACTGGCGAAGTTCCCGGGACTGCAAGTTTTCGGTCGAGGACCAGGCCGAGTTCGTATTCGTCCGGCTCAGATCCCGGGCGAGGGACTCCGTCAGGCTGTCGGAAAACCCCTCGTTCTGCCGGACCGACCTGTTGAATTGGTCCTGCAGCGAGGTGGACTGGTCCGAGGATCCGCTATGCGCGTTGCTTCCCGTGAAGGAACCCGACCCATTCACCGCGGGGCCCGATCTGCCGCCAGTGCCTCCTCCGAGCGCCCCATTGATCGCCAGCTGGCGCACGGTGCTCTCGGCCACATTGTGCCTTTGCGCGAAATCCCGCACGAAGCTTGAGCCTTCTTCGGACAGGAACCCCTGCGTATGCGAGTCGCTGGCCTGGACCGCGCTCCGGACCGACGCAGCCGCATCTGATGACGATCTGGACCCCGAAGACGTCCTTGTGACATTGCTGAGCGCGCTGGTGAAGGCCTCCCTCGCCCCTTCGCTTTCGCGTTCGGCCGTGCGCACGGTCCCGGAGCGGTCATGTGCGAGCGTGTAGGAGGGCAAGGTCTCCACAGCACCCGGCGAGGCGCGGCCGCGCAACTGGCTTTCCTCGAAGCGCGGCAGGCCCTGCGTGACCGGGGCGGCGGCATAGGTATCCGGGGCCGCGTTCTTCTCGGTGATCGTGTCCGGTCCACCGACCGAGCTCGCAATGCCCTGGAAGGCATAGACAGAGCCCGTGATCAGGAAGAGCGAGAGGACCGGGATCGCACTCGCGAAGAGGCCCGATACCGAGAGCCACTTGTCGACCACACCGTCCGCCATGGCAATCCCTGCGAAACTCGTCGGCGGAATGCCGGCGTTCACGATGTTTTGCACCGCGTTCTCGACGCTCATATAGGTGAAGAGATGCACGATGGACGAGATCGGGAACCAGAACTGGATCCAGAGCCCGAGGCCGAGGAACTTGGTGAAAACAGCCATCCCGTTCGTGGACATGACGAGGAAGACCAGCATGAGCGGGAAGGTCGCGTAAAAAAAACCCTCGACGAAGGTCAGGACCGGCTGGACATAGTGTGAAAAAAGATCGCCCTGCGCCGACCACTGGACATTGCGCTGGCGAATGGCGTCATGGATCACCTGCGCATAGGTCGCCCGCCCGTCGAGAATGTGCCGGTGCGCGATGCCCTGCTCGTAGAGTGCTGCGACGAGGAAGGCGACCACCATGTCATTCTCGGAGACGCCTCCCGTGCCCATGATGGCATGAAGATCCGCGAGCCGCGTCGTGAAGGGCGTGGTGTCGAGCGTGCCGGGCTTGGCATAGTAGTCCTGCAGGACCGCCCGCACGGCGGGTGCCACCGTCTCGCGCGAATAGGGCAGCAATGCTGCATGTGCCGCCTTGCAGTTCCTGAAGGTCCATGACCCGTTCGTGTTGATCACCGTGGTCATGGTCTCGTTGCCCACAGCCAGCGCCTCGTGGATCAGAGCCGTCTGGCGCACGGTGTCGATCGGCAGAGAGCCGACCTCGATGGCCCGCGCGGCACAATCGGCCACATAGTTGCGCCAACTCCGGGCGAAGTTCCCGCCGCCTGCCATGTTGGCCGCGGTCCACGCAGCCTCCGTCGAGGTCACCGTGCGCAGGAGCCGCCAGGAGTGGAGTGCATCAACGAACCCGTTGGCCGTGGTGTTAGGTACCGAATACCCCTGTTCGAAGACGGAAGTCATGGACGCGCCG
>JBCDID010000293.1:0-4994 GCA_038749355.1 Pseudomonadota bacterium
ACTGAGCTAACCGCCCGGAGGTGCGCCGTATAAGCCTGAGCGCTTGGGTCAGTCAACCCGTGGCTTGGCCTGGCGACAGGGCTTCCAGAACGTGCGGGATATCGCCGTAGTGGTGAACGACCGCCTCGGGTGCCAGTTCTGCGAGCGGCTGTGCAGCAAACCCGAACGAGGTCAGAACACATGGAACTCCTGCGGCGCGCGCGGTCTCCAGATCGTTCAATGTATCGCCGATCATGACCGACCGCTCTGGGCTTGCGCTGATCCGACGGCAAGTCTCGCGGAAGTGTTCCGGGTCGGGTTTGCGCACGGGCAGGGTGTCGGCGCCCAGAATGGCGCCAAAACGGTGCGCGACCTCCAACTCGCGCAGCAGCGGCACCGCAAGACCCTCGGGCTTGTTCGTACATACGCCGAGCTTCCAGCCCGCCTTCTCCAGCGCATCCAGACACTCGAATACACCATCAAAGAGCCGCGTCTGCACCGCCAGCCCACCCTGATAGGCCTCCAGCAGCGGGTGATAGAGCCGATCCGTGAGCGCGATCTCGTCGGCCCCGTCCTCCGGTCGCCCGGCAATCTCAAGCGACCTGCGGATCATCGAGCGCCCGCCGCGCCCCGCGTAAGCCTTGTCCGCGACGGGATCCAGCAGAGGCAGTCCTTCCGGGCCTAGCACGGCATTCGCCGCGGCCAGCAGGTCCCCCGCTGTGTCCGCCAACGTGCCGTCCAGATCGAAAATCGCTCCACGCATACATCCCTCCCGTGCCCGCGCCCGCATACCAGCCCGATAGCAATGAATTGAAACGATTTCTGACCTTTGGTGCGCTTTTCTTCCCCAGGCCCTTCCGCTACAGAGCCGATATGCAAGCGACGACCAAGACAGAACGTCCCGCGGCGGTGGTGATCCTGGCGGCGGGGAAGGGGACACGGATGCGCTCGGCGCTGCCGAAAGTGCTCCACCCGATCGGCAACGCGCCCATGCTGCACCATGCCATGAAAACGGCGGAGGCCTTGTCGCCTGCGCGCATGGTCGTCGTGGCTGGCCACGGCGCCGAAGAGGTGACCAAGGCAGCACATGCTCGAAATGCCGACACGCTGATTGCCTTGCAGGAAGCGCAATTGGGGACCGGCCATGCGGTACTGGCAGCGGCCGAGGCGCTTGACGGGTTCGATGGCGATCTCTTTGTCCTTTTCGGCGATACGCCTTTCATCAGCCCCGAGACCTTGCAGTCCATGCAGGCAGCTCGCGAGAAGGCCGATGTAGTGGCGCTTGGTTTCGAGGCTGCCGATCCCGGCAGGTACGGGCGCTTCGTCATGGACGGCGATCTCTTGGCGGCGATTGTTGAGGCGAAAGATGCAAACTCGGAGCAGTTGGCGATCAGGGTTTGCAACTCTGGTCTCATGGGCGGCGATTGCCAGACCATGTTGCGGCTGCTCCGCGAAGTGCGGAGTGACAATGCCCAAGGCGAATACTACCTGACTGACCTGATTGGGCTGGCGAATGACCACGGTCTCACATGCCACGCGGTGATGTGCGATGAGGCCGAGACGCTCGGCATCAACGACCGCGTGCAACTGGCCGAAGCCGAGGCGATCTTCCAGACCCATGCTCGCCGGGCGGCCATGCTGGGCGGAGCCACCTTGATTGCGCCGGAAACGCTGTTTCTCAGCCTTGATACCAGAATCGGGCAGGATGTGGTGATCCATCCGAATGTCGTGCTCGGCCCTGGCGTCGAGGTCGGCGACAATTGCGAGATCAAGGCATTCACCCATCTCGAGGACACGCGGCTAGCCGCTGACGTCAAGACCGGCCCATTCGCGCGGGCGCGGGGGGGAACGGATCTTGCCTCGGGCGTGCGCGTCGGCAATTTCGTCGAGATGAAGAAGGCGCAACTCGGCGAGGGCACCAAAGCAGGGCATCTGGCCTATCTGGGCGATGCGGTGTTGGGTGCGGGCGTCAACATCGGCGCGGGCACCATCACCTGCAACTACGACGGCATCGCCAAGCATCAGACCACCATCGAAGACGGTGCGTTCATCGGCGTGAACACCGCTCTGATTGCGCCGGTCACGGTGGGTGAGGGCGCCTATGTGGGCACGGGGACTGTGGTCACGATGAATGTGCCTGCCGATGCGCTGGCTTTGGCGCGCGCGAAGCAGGTGAACAAGGAAGACCGGGCCAAGCGTCTGAAGGCGATGTTCGCCGAACGCGCTGGCAAGAAGACATAAACGGCGGGGTTTCAGCAGATGTGCGGAATTGTCGGTATTCTGGGGCAATTGGACGCGGCGCCGCGTATTCTGGACGCGCTGAAGCGGCTAGAGTATCGCGGCTATGACAGTGCTGGGCTGACTACGCTGCACGGTGGGACAGCGTTGCGGCGCCGGGCCGTCGGCAAGCTGGCCGAACTGGTCAAGACCGTCGCTGCCGAGCCCGCGCCCGGAAGTGCCGGGATCGGTCATACCCGCTGGGCGACCCACGGAGCCCCGAATGTCACCAACGCCCACCCGCATGCGGCGGGGCCGGTGCATGTCGTACACAACGGTATCATCGAGAACTTTCGCGAACTGCGCGAGGAACTGGCCGCCTCGCAAGTCCAATGCGAGACCGACACCGACACCGAGACGGTGGCGCAGCTGACGGCTTTGTATCTGCGCCAGGGCATGGCGCCCGCAGATGCCGTCTTCGCGACGCTGGGCAAGATTGAGGGGGCCTTCGCGCTCGCCTTTCTCTTCGAAGGGCATGACGACCTGATGATCGCGGCCCGCCACGGCTCTCCGCTGGCCGTCGGCTGGGGCGAGGACGAGATGTTCGTGGGCTCGGATGCGCTCGCGCTCTCGCCCATGACCTCTCAGATCACATATCTCGAAGAGGGCGATCGGGCGGTCATCACACGCAAGGGCGCGGACCTGTTCGACAAGACGGGCCAGCCGGTGCAGCGTCCTGTGCAGACGGTCTCTGTGGACAGCTCGGTCGCGGAGAAGGGCGAATACCGCCACTTCATGCTGAAGGAGATCCACGAACAGCCGACCGTGTTGAGCTATGTGCTCGGCCGCTACCTCACAGATGATCGGCAGAGGGTGACGACGCCTGTGGAGGCCGTGGATTGGTCGGAGATCAGCCGTGTCCTGATCGTGGCTTGCGGGACGGCGTCGTTGGCCGGACACGTGGCGAAGTACTGGTTCGAGCAACTGGCAGGTATTCCGGTCGAACTCGATATCGCGTCGGAGTTCCGCTACCGCGAGCCGCCTCTGTCAGGCTCAGAGGCCGCGATCTTTATCAGCCAATCCGGCGAGACGGCGGACACGTTGGCTGCATTGCGCCATGTGGAAGGTCGGGTCAGGCGCACGATCGGCGTTGTGAACGTGGAGGAGAGCTCCATCGCGCGCGAGGTCGATATTGTTGTGCCGACGCTGGCTGGGCGGGAGATCGGGGTTGCCTCTACCAAGGCGTTCACCTGCCAGTTGATGACACTGGCCTGCATGGTGATGCAGGTGGCGCGCAAGCGTCGACTGCTGGATGCGGCCCGAGAGGCGGAGCTGATTGCGGCCCTCTCCGAGTTACCACGGATGATCGGTGATGTACTGGCTCGCGAGAGTGCAGTGGACCAGGTCAGCCAGGAACTCGCGACGGCGCGTGACATCCTTTATGTGGGCCGGGGGCCGATGTTCCCGCTGGCGCTAGAGGGCGCGCTGAAGCTGAAGGAAATCAGCTACATCCACGCGGAGGGCTACGCGAGCGGTGAGCTCAAACACGGGCCCATAGCGCTGATCGACGAGCACGTGCCAGTGGTCGTCATGGCTCCGCGCGACGGGCTTTTCGACAAGACGGTGTCGAACATGCAGGAGGTCATGGCGCGCGGTGGCAAGGTCGTGCTGGTCTCGGACACAGCAGGTCTTGCCGAGGCGGGAGCGGGGGTCTGGCGGCATATCCAGCTGCCTTCCGTGAACCCGTTCGTCGCACCGATCCTCTACGCCTTGCCGGCCCAACAGCTCGCTTACTTCACGGCCCTTGCCAAGGGTACCGACGTGGATCAACCGCGCAATCTCGCAAAATCGGTAACGGTCGAGTAGCGTACGATCAATTCCACCTAACTCGGGGTGACCATTCCTCGCCAAGCCACCGGCTTTGGGGTACAGTCGCGCGAAAACGAGCAGGTCACCAAGAACCGGAAAGGTGTTGAGAGATGAGACGGATTCTCGCGTTGCTGGCGCTTGGCGCGTTGGCTGCATGTGCCCCCGAGCAGAAGGCAAAGATCGAAGAGGACTTCAGCAAGCGCCTGAGCCCTGGCTGTTACACTGTCGATCTATTCGACCCCTACCGCCTGGAATACCCTGAAGCAGGCGTCTCGGCGGAGAACCGCAAGTTCCTCGGCGTCTGGAAGAATGGTGCCTGGGGCGGCAACTGGTGCCATGACCTCTACATCACCAATGTCTTTGCTGACGGTTCAGTGGAACTGCTTGATGCCTACGGGCCCAGCGCCAAGCACGGGCATGAGGCGACAGTCTACAAGCGCAAGGGCAAGATCGAAAACGGCGTGCTCACTTTTCTCAGCCACAAGCAGACGCCCGTCAGTTACCGGCTGGCTGGCGAGTATCTCGTCGGCACCCGCAAGGATCTGTTCGGCACCATCGAAATCACCATGAGCCGGACTGACCGGCTGGCGGAGGTACCCGTGCCGCCGCGCAAGCCTGTACGCTCCTAGGTCTGCCATAGGCGCTGGGGCTGCGACGGTCGTGCGGCTTGCCGCCCGGCCCTGCCAAGGCTAGATCTCCGCTCGTAACCGGAGCGGGATGTATGAGCAAAAGATCGGTATTCGAGGACGTATCCGGAGTGCAGGCGGCCCCGGTCCCGGCCGCTGCGCGGCGGGCCACCAGCCGCACCGGTATCTTCATATGGCTGATGTTGCTTGGTCTGCTGGTCGCCGTGATGGTGTTGGTGGGTGGTGCCACGCGATTGACGGATTCCGGGCTTTCGATCACCGAATGGGCGCCTGTGATGGGCG
>JBCDID010000294.1:0-4967 GCA_038749355.1 Pseudomonadota bacterium
AGCTGGTCGTGCCGATCACCAACGCTCGCTATGCGCTGAACGCCGCCAATGCCCGCTGGGGGTCCCTCTACGACGCACTCTACGGCACCGATGCGCTGGGCACAGCGCCTCAGGGGGGCGACTATGACCGGCGTCGCGGCGGGCGCGTGGTCACATGGTCCAAGACGCACCTGCGCGGGATTTTCCCGCTGGCCGAACCAGACACCTCCTGGGCGCACGTCGAGGGTGTGCGCGTGGTGGATGGCAAGCTGGAGGTCGATCTGATCCCGCAGCTCACCACCCGCAACGGGGCGGGGGTGCGCGCCGCGACCTCCGGCCTGAAGGATCCGAACCAGTTCGCCGGCTATCGCGGCGATCCGTCCAACCCGTCGGGCATTCTGTTGCGAAGGAACAACCTGCATATTGAATTGGTCATCGACCGCGACCACCCGATCGGGCGCTATGACACGCTCGGGCTGGCCGATGTGATCGTCGAGGCCGCCGTGACCACGATCATGGACCTTGAGGATTCCATCGCCGCTGTCGATGCCGCCGACAAGGTGCTCGCCTATGGCAACTGGCTCGGCCTGATGAAGGGTGATCTGGTCGAAGAGTTCCAGAAGGGCGGCAAGACCGTCACGCGCAAACTGGCCGAGGACAAGGTCTTCACCGCCCCCGACGGCTCCATGCTGACCCTCAAGGGCCGGTCCATGATGCTGCTGCGCAATGTCGGGCACCTGATGACCAACCCGGCGATCCTCGACCGGGATGGCGCGGAGGCCTTCGAGGGCCTGATGGACGCGCTGATCGGCACCATGATCGCCATGCACGACCTGAAGAAGCCGTCGGGCAACTCCGTGCACGGCTCCGTCTATGTGGTGAAGCCGAAGATGCACGGGCCGGAAGAGGTCGCATTCACCGACGAGATCTTCTGCCGGGTCGAGGATATCCTCGGGCTCCCGCGCAATACCGTGAAGATCGGCATCATGGACGAGGAACGCCGCACGACGGTGAACCTGAAGGAGTGCATCCGCGCCGCCAAGTCGCGCGTGGCCTTCATAAACACCGGGTTCCTGGACCGCACCGGCGACGAGATCCATACCTCGATGGAGGCAGGCCCCATGATCCGCAAGGCGGACATGAAGGCGCAACGCTGGATATCGGCTTACGAGGACTGGAACGTGGATGTGGGCCTCGCCTGCGGACTCGCGGGCAAGGCGCAGATTGGCAAGGGCATGTGGGCCATGCCGGACCTGATGGCGGCGATGCTGGACCAGAAGGCGGGCCACCCGAAGGCGGGCGCGAACTGTGCCTGGGTTCCCTCGCCGACGGCGGCGACGCTGCACGCGCTGCACTATCACCGCGTGAACGTGCAGGCGCGGCAGGCGGCGATCCAATATGGCGGCGGACGCGCGAGCCTCGATGACATCCTCGCAGTGCCCCTGTCCGACGGGACCAACTGGTCCTTCGAGGAGGTGCAGGCCGAGATCCGCAACAACGCGCAGGGCATTCTGGGCTACGTGGTGCGCTGGGTCGATTCAGGCGTCGGGTGTTCCAAGGTGCCGGACATCAACGACATCGGCCTGATGGAGGACCGCGCAACCTGCCGGATCTCCTCGCAGCATCTGGCGAACTGGCTGCACCACGGGATCGTCTCGGAA
This sequence comes from Pseudomonadota bacterium, assembly GCA_038749355.1. Lineage (GTDB taxonomy): Bacteria > Pseudomonadota > Alphaproteobacteria > Rhodobacterales > Rhodobacteraceae > Thermohalobaculum. The sequence goes on from JBCDID010000294.1 coordinate 1,641, forward strand.
GGCCAGGTGCTGACCGCGATGAAGGAGATGGCCCAGGTTGTCGACCGTCAGAACGCGGGCGACGCGGGATACACGCCCATGGCCCCCGGCTTCGACGGGCCGGCGTTTAACGCGGCCTGTGATCTGGTGTTCAAGGGCACCGAACAACCGAGCGGATACACGGAACCCATGCTGCATCATTGGCGGCTTGAGAAGAAGAAGGAGGAAGCCTGATGGCCGAAATCACCCTGCGCCGGGCGCGCAGCATCATCAAGAATGCACTGGCCAAGGGCCGCAATGCGGAGATGAAGCCGCTGGCGGTCATCGTTCTGGACGCGGGCGGAAACATCAAAGCGTTCGAGCGCGAGGACGGCGCGTCGAACTACCGGTTCCAGGTGGCGCATGGCAAGGCGCACGGGGCGGTCGGCATGGGGCTCGGCTCGCGCGCGCTCTTCAACCGGGCCGAGCAGCAGCCCTATTTCGTAACCGCCGTGGGCACACTTGAAGGCACCTCGGTCGTGCCGGTCCCGGGTGGCGTGCTGGTGCGCGACAAGAAGGGCGCGTTGCTGGGAGCTGTGGGCATTTCGGGCGACAATTCGGACAATGATGAACTGGCGGCCATCGCCGGGATCGAGGCCGCCGGCTTCGTTGCAGACCCCGGCTGAGCCAGCCATAGGGTGGGTTCAGACCCACCCTTCCCTCGCGGCGAATTCAGGCCATCATCCGGCGGTAGCTCACTGCTTCGGCGACGTGGATCTTGTGGACGCCGACGGACCCTTCGAGGTCCGCGAGCGTGCGTGCCAGTCGGAGCACCCGGTGGTAGCCTCGTGCCGTGTAGCGGAACCGCTCGGCGGCCTCCTGCAACATGTACTGGCCGGGCGCGTCGGGCTTGGCGACCTTCTCCAGCAACTCACCTTCCAGTTCGGCATTCGTGCGACGGCCGGTCGACCGCTCGCGCTGAACCCCTCGTGCATCCGCCACCCGGCGCGAAACCCGGGCCGAGGACTCCGCATGGGTCGGCTTGGACAGCATCGCGGGCGCAACGGGTGGCACCTCGATCCGGATGTCGAACCGGTCCATAAGAGGTCCCGAGATCCTTGCCTGATAGTCCGCCCCGCATTTCGGCGCCCGGGAGCACGCGCGGGAAGCATCCGGCAGATAGCCGCAACGGCAGGGGTTCATCGCCGCTGCGAGCAGAAACCGCGCCGGGTATTTGACATGGGCGTTGGCGCGGGCGACCGCGATTTCGCCTGTCTCCATCGGTTCGCGCAGGGATTCCAATACCGGCCGGTCGAACTCAGGCAGCTCGTCCAGGAACAACACGCCCAGATGCGCGCGGCTGACCGCCCCGGGCTTGGCGTTCTTGCCGCCACCGATGATGGCCGGGCGCGAGGCTGAATGGTGCGGATCGCAATAGGGTCTTTCTCGGCAGATCTCGCCCTTAGCCCCGTCCTCAGACAGCGAGCGGATGGTGGCGACCTCCAGCGCCTCCTCGGGCTCAAGAGGCGGCATTATGCCCGTGATGCGCCGGGCGAGCATGGATTTGCCTGACCCTGGCTCGCCAACCATCAGGATGTGGTGATTTCCGGCGGCAGCCACTTCCAGCGCCCGGCGCGCGGTCTCCTGGCCTTTCACGTCCAGCAGGTCAGCCGCGTCCCGGCGGGCCGATACCGGCCCGGGCTCGGGGCTAGGCAGCGGTTCACGACCGGCGAAGTGGTTGACCAGTGCGATGATGGTGCGCGGCGCGAGGATCTCGGCCGAGCCGACCCAGGCGGCCTCACGCCCTGAGCTCTCGGGACAGATCAGCCCCTTGTCCTGCGCCGCGGCCGCCATGGCGGCTGGCAGCGCGCCACTGACCGGACCTATCGCGCCGTCCAGGGACAGCTCACCCATGGATACATGGCGCTCGATCTCGTCCTTGGGCAGGATGTCGAGGACGGCCATCAGGGCGAGCGCGATGGGCAGATCATAATGCGAGCCCGCCTTGGGCAGGTCTGCGGGCGACAGATTGACGGTGATACGGCCCGCCGGGAGCGCAATGCCGATCGCGGTCAGCGCCGCCCGCACGCGCTCCTTCGACTCGGAGACCGCTTTGTCGGGAAGCCCGACCAGGCTGAACGCAGGAAGACCGGGAGAGATGGCGCATTGGACTTCGACAGGCTTGGCCTCGACCCCGAGGAAGGCGACTGTGTGAGCACGGGCGACCAATGCGACCTCCGAAATCTATTGAAAACTTGATCAGGTTTGGCCGGAATGCGGTTAAGCATACGTTAAGTCGGAAGAAGGATCCCGGAGAGGGGGGTGAGATGAAGATTTGGCTGAGCGCAGCGGCTGTCATTGTGGGCGTCACGCAGGCCGTGGCGGGCGACGCCGAAGTGGTGGGCGCCAAGGCGACATGGTCGGGCGGGAGCTGGCGGTTCGACGTGACGCTGAAGCATGGCGACACAGGCTGGGAGCACTATGCCGATGCCTGGCGGGTCGTTGGCCCGGATGGCACTGTTTACGGGACGCGGACGCTTTATCACCCGCATGTGGACGAACAGCCCTTCACGCGTTCGCTGTCCGGTGTGGCAATCCCCGGTGCGGTGACCACGGTACAGGTCCAAGCCAGGGACAGTGTTCATGGTTGGAACAAGACCACAAGGGCGGTTCAGCTGGCAAAGTAGCGGCCGCCAATTTCTCAAGGCGCCGCGTCACCGTCTGAAGCGTGGAAGAACCTGTGGGCGCGGCTCGCTGGAAGGTTGCGCATGAGGGATCGTTGCTGAGGCTCCGACCACGGCGATCCCGGGCGCAGGTTTCACAGCCCGCCGGGCGCATAACATCCCAGAATGTGCCACGGTGACCCGGCGGCACGTGGACGCGAGCCGAAGATTCTGCCGAGCGGCTTCATGGAAAATTCACCACGATCCGCGACCAGAGAATCAAGAGGGTGCAGGCCCGTCGGGCGCTGAACAAGCGAAGCACTAGACAATCCTAATTGCAAGATTTGGGTGGGTTTCGACCCACCCTACGACAACCTCACGCCCGCACGGCCAGTGCCGCAATCACCGCGTCGCCCATCTCAGATGTCGAGACCGGAGACGCCCCGTCCGCCTGCGCCAGATCCGCGGTACGCGTCCCAGCCTCCAGCACGTCATTCACCGCAGCCTCCAGCATGTCCGCCTCGGCCCCCAAATCGAACGAGTAGCGCAGCGCCATCGCAAAGCTGAGGATACAAGCACAGGGATTCGCCTTGCCCTGACCCGAGATATCAGGCGCGGACCCGTGCACGGGCTCATAGAGCGCTTTCGGCCGACCGTTCTCCATGGGCGCACCCAGCGACGCCGATGGCAGCATCCCGAGCGAGCC
>JBCDID010000295.1:0-4960 GCA_038749355.1 Pseudomonadota bacterium
CTGATCCAGCGACGAGGCGAAGGCCACGATCCCCCATCGCGACACGCGGCCATAGGTGGGCTTGATCCCGACGGTGCCAGTCAAAGCCGCGGGCTGGCGGATCGACCCGCCGGTGTCCGTACCCAAGGCGGCCAGTGCGAGATCCGCGGCCACGGCGGCGGAAGACCCGCCTGAGGACCCGCCTGGCGTGATCGGCGCATCATCGTTCCCGCGCCGCCAGGGGCTGATGGCAGGGCCGTAGCAGGACGTCTCCGTCGAGGACCCCATGGCGAACTCGTCCATCGAAGTCTTGCAGGCCATCACCGCGCCCTGATCCCAGAGCTGCGTCGTCACGGTGCTCTCATAGGCAGGTTTGAACCCGCCGAGGATGTTCGAGGCGGCCTGAGAGTTCACGCCGTTGGTGCAGAAGAGGTCCTTCACTGCAATCGGGATGCCGAGCAGGTCCGCGTTCTCGCCCGCTGCGCGGCGCTTGTCGGCTGCATCCGCCATCTCCAACGCCTGTGCTGCTACATCGTGGCAGGTGGCGTTCAGCGCGCCTGCGGCCTCGACCGCAGCAACGCAGGCCTCGGTAATCTGGCGCGAGGTCAGGTCTCCGGCCCGCATCCGGTCGCGGGCCTCGGCAATGGTCAGCGTGTTGAGATCGGTCATTATTCCACCACCTTCGGCACGGCGTAGAACCCCTCACGGCTGTCGGGTGCGTTCAGCAGTACGTCGTCCTGCCGGTTGCCATCGGTCACCTTGTCCTCGCGTTGCTTCAGCGCCATGGGGGTCACGGAGGTCATGGGCTCGACCCCGTCCACGTCCACTTCGCCCAACTGCTCGACCCAGTCGAGGATGGTATTGAGCTCACCGGCCAGCGGGGCCAGTTCCTCCTCCTTCACGGCGATGCGGGCAAGGCGCGCAACGCGCCGGACGGTGTCGGTATCGACGGACATGGGGCTACCTCGTGAGGCTCAGAACGAGCGCGGTGTACCTATGGCTGCGCGGGCGTGCAAGAGGTCAGGCAAGGGTGCATCAACGGCGTGGCAGGCACGCCGAAGGATGGCAACCTACGCGGGGCGTCGCGATTTCACGGCAAGCGGCGTTCCTTCAGCCGGGCCAGGGCGCCTCGAGCCGCTTCGATCCCAGCGAGGTTCGCGGCCAATCGAGCAGGGGCAAACTTCGAGATCGCCACAAGCATCACCCCTTCCGAGATCAGCGCGCCTGCTCGGATGGTGCCGTTGCGCGGGTCCTCCAGTCTGCGACCGACCTCATCCGCCAGCAAGAGCGCGTCCGCCACAACCGAGGCTGCCCCCATTGCGATCCGCGCGGGCGGAGGGGCCACCAGCATCATGGCGCGCGTGAGGTTGCGGCCGCGCTCAATTGCATCGCGGTTTCGAGTGATCCACGTGGGCGAGATGTCATGGACGGGAGGGACTTCCTCCTGATCGTCCAGAACCTGACCTTCCCTCGGAATGTTCATACCCTTAACATGGGTGCGCATGTAGCGTTCTGCAAGGGATCACGCGATCCGCCGCTCGAAGGCAGGCATCCGGTCCTCTGGTGCATCGGTAACCAACATCCGGCCCGGCGTATGGGTGATGCAGATCGGCGGCTTGGAGGCCCTCAGCACGTTCTGGGGCGTCACACCGCAGGCCCAGTAGACTCCCGTGTCGCCAGGGGAGAAGTCCGCCGGTTCGCCCCAATGGGGCTGGTCTACGTCTGCCACGCCGATCGCGCGCCCGTCGCCCACATGCACCGGGGCGCCGTGGGCATGGTCGAAATCACGGGTGATCTCGATGGCCTTGTCCGCCAACGTCTCCGGGATCGGGCGCATCGAGACGACCATCTGTCCGTGGAACGGCCCCGCAGGCTCCAGCTCGATATTGGTGCGGAACATCGGCACGGTCTTGTTCGCCTCGATATGCTTCATGTGGATGCCCGCCTCAGCCAGCGCGCGCTCGAACGTGAACGAGCACCCGAGCGCAAAGGCCACCATCCCGTCCGTCCAGAGATCCGAGATGTCATGCACGGTGTCTGTCAGTTCCCCATCGCGATAGACATTGTAGGACGGCACGTCCGTGCGGATGTCGATATCGCCGAGCATGGACATGCGCGGGTCGCCGCGCCCGTCGGAAATGCCGACCAGCGGACAAGGTTGCGGGTTTTTGGCGCAGAACTCGAGAAAGTGATCGGCCCATTCGCCGTCGAGGATCGCGAGGTTCGCCTGCAGCCGACCCGGTCCGAAACCCGCCGTCTGGCCACGATACGCACCTGCACGGATCTGTTCCCGGATCGCGTCCACAGGCTGTTTGCGCAGGCTGTCATAGTCGTTCGCAGTCATGGGGGCCTCCTCATCCTTCACATCGGAAACTGCCCTCAAACCCCGGAAGACGCAATCGCCTGCACGATATTGGGGCTTCCCTTGCGCCTGCGTTCCGCTACTGTTCCGTTCAACACGCGGGGGCACATCCGCTGACCATGCAACAGGAGAGAGGGTTTGCACATGAAGAAGATCGTAGGCGCAGCGCTGGCTGCGACACTGGCCATGTCGGCGACCGCGCAAGCGGATGTCGACGAGAAAGAGTTCCTGGTCGTTGGCACCTGGGGCAACCTGTTCAACTGGAAAGAGCATGAGAGCCGCTTCTGGGGTTCGGTCCTGCCCGAGGCATCGGGTGGCAAGCTGACCGCCAATGCGAAGCCCTACACTGAGCTCGGCCTGTCCGGCTACGAAGTGGTCAAGCAGCTTGAAGTCGGCGCCTATGACGCCGCGCACGCGCTGACGACCTATACCAGCCAAGACAGCCCGCCGCTGGAAGGCATCGACCTTGCCGGCGTGTTCCAGGACTTCGCCACCTATCGCAAGGCACTGGCGGCCTACAAGCCGGTGATCCAGCGCGAACTGCGCGACAAGTACAATGTCGAGCTGGTGATGCTCTACACCTTCCCGTCGCAGCAGCTCTACTGCAAGTTGGGCGATGGCGAGGACGGACACCTTGCGGGGCTGTCGGGCAAGAAGATCCGAACCTACTCGACCTCGCTGGCCGACTTCATTGAAGGGTTGGGCGCATCGTCTGTGACCATTCCGTTCTCGGAAGCGGTGCCTGCGCTCCAGAAGGGCGTCGCGGATTGCGGGACCACCGGCACCGCGCCGTCCTACAACGCGAAATGGTATCAGGTGACCACGCACGATGTGCGCGTGAAGCTGGGCTATGCCGCTACCTTTATGGCGTTCAATGGTGATGCCTGGGATGACCTCTCGGCTGACACGCAGGCGCTGATCCGCGAGCGGGCGGCTGCGATCGAAAACGAGATCTGGGAGTCCATCGAGGCTACCGACGCCATGGCTGCCACCTGCAACACCCAAGGTCCGTGCGACTGGGGTGAGACCGGCAACCTGACCAAGGTCGAGATGAACGACAGCGATAAGGCGATCATCAAGGACGTGGTGCAGAACACCGTCCTGAAGCGTTTCGCCGAGCGTTGCGGCCGGGCGTGCGCCGAAGAGTGGAACGCCACCATGGGTGAGATCGCGGGCGTCAAGGCTCCGCTGCCTGCCGAATAAGACCAACCGGGTCGTCCCGCGGACCTGCTTCGGCGGGGCGGCCCGACATGCGAGATTTCCATGATTTTCCTCGAACGTATCCACCGGGTGCTGGATCGCATCTCGCTTTGGGCCGTATGGGCCGGCGGGTTTGCGCTGATGCTGGCTGCCTTCATGATCGTGATCGAGGTCGTGGGACGGAAGATCGGCGGGACGGAGTTTCTAGGGATTGCCATGCCGTCCTTCCGAGTGCCGGGCTCGGACGAATACTCGGCCTACATCTTCGCGGGCGCGACCACCTGGGCCTATGCTTACGCGCTGATCCACCGCGGCCATATCCGCATTGATGCGCTCTACAACCTGATGCCCGCGCGGGTGCGCGCGGTGCTGGACGTGATCGCGCTCGCACTGCTCGGCTGGTACATGTATTTCATCACCGAGCGGAGCTGGGATCTCTACCTGAAGACGCTCAAGAAGGGGTCGAAAGCCGCAACACCGCAGCAGACCCCCCTCTGGCTGCCGCAAGGGGTCTGGGTGACGGGGCTGACCTTCTTCACGATCGTGACCATCTTCCTGTTCATCTACACGCTGGTCTGCCTGATCCGGGGCAACACTGCCAAGGTGCAAGCGCTCGCCGGCACCATGTCCGTTGCCGAGGAGGTCGAGGAAGAGACCCGCGGCATGAAGGAGATCGACCGATGAAAGCCGTGTTTGCCTTCATGAAGGCGACAGCGCCCTGGTCGATCGTGGGCGTGGTTCTGGTGATGATCCTGGGCGCCGTGCCTGTGGCAGCGGTGCTGGGGCTCCTGTCGCTGGGGCTCGACCAGATCTATCTCGGCGGGCGTCAGGTGCGGGGGCTCGCCTTCTCGCTATGGGAACAGCAGATCAACATCCTGCTCATCGCCATTCCGATGTTCATCCTGATGGGCGAGATCATCTTGCGCGCAGGCATCGCGCGGCGCATGTACGAGGCCGTGGCGGGTTGGCTGAGCTGGCTGCCGGGCGGGCTGATGCACGCGAACATCGTGTCCTGTTCGATCTTTGCGGCAACATCCGGGTCCTCGGTGGCGACGGCGGCGACCATTGGGACCGTGGCCTATCCGGAGATCGAGAGCCGGAAGTACAACGAAAGCCTCTTTCTCGGCTCTATCGCCGCGGGCGGCACACTGGGCATCCTGATCCCACCGTCGATCAACCTGATCCTCTATGGGTTCATCACGGACACGTCCGTGCCCGAACTGTTCATGGCGGGCTTCATCCCGGGCTTCGTCCTGTCGCTGCTGTTCATCCTGATCATCCTGATCGCCTGCCTCATCAAGCCGGAATGGGGGGGCGAGAGCCCGGAGGTCTCCTGGGCTGAGCGCATCCGAGGTCTGCCGGACCTGATCCCGCCCTTGCTGCTGATCATTGGTGTGATGGGATCGATCTATGCCGGGA
>JBCDID010000296.1:0-4944 GCA_038749355.1 Pseudomonadota bacterium
CTCGGGTCCGGTGGCACGGATTGCCTTGTGCAGGACACGGCGCCAGCGGAAGGTGATTGGCGGTCCCTCGGGGATCTCGGCCATGACCGCGATGGGCTCGGGACGTTGGAGGAGAGTGAGGGGGCGAATGGGTAGGTTCGCCCAAGATCGGAGCTTGATCTTGGCAGGGTTTTCTTTTATTTGCATTTGCTTAGAGATTTGCGGAGAAATCGACGCATTCCCCTCCCAACCTCCCTTAATTCTTCCGATGCTCATGGTTAATGGGCTATTAATCAAAGCGGGTTGGGGCTCGGCTTTATCCATAAGATTTGAATCAAATTGAGAGGACATGGGGAGCACGGCTTTGCGCCGGACCGCGTGGTTAGGGTTGTGGCTCTCCACTGGTGCGAGCCTATGGATGCTGTCGGGGCCGAGGCGGTTTGCGATACGATCCACCAGCCTTTCCAATGCATCCGGATCTGCCGCCTCACGCTCCTGTTGCAAAGTGCTCTGGCGAACCGTGACGGGTTCGCTCACATCCGCCGAGAGCATCAGCGTGTCGATGCCGAAACCGGGGTCAATGCTGTCCAGTTTCTCCTCGAAGAGCCTGAGGATATGCATCTCCTCCCGGGACGCGCGGGCGAGAGCGATCCTGGTGCGGATCACCGGCCCATCACAGCGAAAGGCATGCAGCGTAAGCCGGCGCGCGCCGCGTCCGTCCGCGGACAGAATGCCGAGCAGATTTCCCAGAAGATCGTGAAAATGATGGCGGATGCCCTCCAGATCAATCAACGGCTCTAGCGGGCTCACGCGCACCCGATAATCCGGGGCCTCCGCGCGGGGTGAGAGCGGCTCATCCTTCAGTCCAAACGCCTGATCCAGTCGCGCTATTGGCCCGGGATCGTCCTTGCCCGGCGGGAAGCGGCGCATCAGGCTTGCCCGGTCCAGCGGAAGTAGGTCGTCGATGCGCTTCAGACCCAGTTTGGCGAGCCCATCCACTGTCTCCGGCATCAAACGCAGTGCTGCCACGGGCAGGGAGGCAATGACGGGTTTTGGATCGCCGGTCAGGATCTGCCCCGCTGCGCCATACCGCGCCAGCGCCCAGGCCGCACCCTGAGTTCCGGCAAGTCCCATGCGGGCCGTGAAGCCTGCGCGCAGGAAAACCGTACGAACCGCCTCGATCAGTGCGGCCTCGCCACCAGCCAGATGCGCACACCCCGTTACATCCAGCATCAGCCCGTCCTCACCATCCAGCGCGACCCATGGCGTGAAGCGCAGCATGGCATCGGCCATCATCTCCAGCAGTGCTGCATCCGCTTTGCGGTCATGGGGGGCGGCCCCGAGCGCGGGGCATATGGTGCGCGCATCCGTCAGGCGCATGCCCGGTGCGATGCCCAAACGGCGTGCAGCAAGGGTCGCGGCGGTGATAAGGATGCCGCGCGCGCCGGTTTCCGTCAGGACTGTCGTAGGGACCTGTTCATCCGGTGTGGCGGGCCTGCCTCCCCTCCGTATCCGTTGCCAACGCTCGATGGCCAGATCCGGCAGCCAGATCGAGAGCATCCTGCGTGTCATCTTCCTCTCCTTTGCAGGCAACATCCCAGCATGCCGGGGCGCCGGAGCGATTCCGGATCAGGTCCAGCCGCCAGGCCGCATTCCCGGGCGCGTAAGCATCGAAAGGGTCGCGGGTCGAGGGCAGGGGGCTCACCTGCCAGCGCGTCTCGGCGGCCGTGGCACCGGTGGTATCATGCGGGCGCAGCAGGAAGAGCGGCGTGCCCGTGCGCTCTGTAGCCAGTGAAAGGCGGCGAGAAGGTGTGAGCTCAAGTTCCCTTACGGACCCTGCCACGGCTGCGAGCGCCCCCGAGCCCAGCGCTTCTTCCAATACCCAGAGCGTGTCCTTCTCCCGCCGGGTTCTCACCAAGATAAGCCGGTCGGGATCAAGCCCCGCCTGCGCCAGCCCGGGGGCATATAGTCGCCCGTCATCGATCCGGTTGCGCCAGTCGGAGACCCACAGCAAAGGGCGCGGATCCTTCATCTGGATGCCCGCGAGGCAGCGCACCAGAAAGCCCAGCGCTGCCCCATGCCCGGGGCGGTTCGGCATAATCTCGTGCACCCGGCCAGACGCAAGCTTGGGGCCTTCGCCGGTGCCGCGCAGGACTTCCATGCCATAGGGTGCGAGCCCTGCCGCGGGGCGGGGCTGTGCTTGGTTCAGACGGGCCCGTAGGCCCTCCAATATGGCAGTTCTGGCAGAATCGGGCATGGCTCTCTCGACTATGCCAATTAAAATGTTCTCTATATGTTCTAATGTCAATTCACGTCGGGCTCTGCTTTCGACCGGCGGAGGATTTTGTGTCTGTGGGCACAAATCCCCTCCAAGCGAAGTCACGAACCGCAGATAAGGTTTGGGGTCAGGACTGCGTCGGCTGATCGCGGCGAAGCGCACCGCGACATCTCCGCAGACGGTCTTGCTCTCAGATGATTACGCCAAACGACTGTTCAGCAGGTCACCAGATCTGGCCAGAATTGGATAGCCCATCATTGAGAATGACGTGTTGATCTGTTTAACCGCGCGCAAGGTTTCCTGATGGATACTGCTCGTCTCGATGCTTTCGGTCAGGCCCTGCCGCAACCGGTCTAGGTGGTTGCGCTGCAGTTTCTCTTCGATCGATCTGACCTGTTCCTTGGCCTCGACAAGTTCGCGTGCCTCGGCCGGGTTCTGATTCATCATCACGTTGAGGGCGAGCTGGACATTGTCCAGCACCCTATCAAAGAACTCATGGATCTCATCGCGGCCGCTCTCGGAGAATGTGACCGCCTCAGCATCCAGCTTGCGGGCCAAGGGCAGCATGGTTCGGGAGATGGCATCGGATGCCGCCTCCAGGCTCGTGGAGATCGAGACGAGGTCCATCGACCGCTGAACGAGTTCCTCATCCAGACCGCTCTGGCCAAGCTTTGCAAGGTAGAGCTTCACATCGAAGTGCATCTTCCGGATCATCTTGTCCTGTTCGACGATCGCATCGGCGGCAGGAGGATCCCAACGATCATAGAGCTCGACCACCATGCGCAACATCTGCTCGATCTTCTGACCCATGCGCAGCAATTCGCGTGCGGTGCAGTCCATCGCGCGGTTCGGTCGGCTCAGGGCCGCGGGTGTCAAGGCACTCACGTCGTTGAGCTCAGTGTCGTCACGGGTCTTGTCATGTACGATCTTGCTGACCATTGACGAGATCGAGCCAACCATCGGCAAGCAAAAGATCAGAAGCGCGAAGTTGAATGCCAGGTGCAGACTGATCGCCTGACGCGCTGGACTGGCCCCCAGATGGCCCAGAACCTCCGGCATCGCCCTGAGCAAAAGCAACGTGAGCGCCGCCCCAGAGCCGCGCAAGAGCAGGTTGGCAACCACCATCTGACGTGCCGAAGCAGGGGCGGCAAGCGTCAGGGTGTAGGCGATAAACGCCCCGCCAAGATTGGCCCCCAGGACCATCGCCGCCGCGCCCTCGACCGGCAGCAGGGATTGGCCGGCCAGCGTCACGAACAAAAGAACCGCGGCGACGCTTGAGTGGACTGCCCAAGCGAAGACCGCCCCGATCAGGAACGCTGACAGAAGATCGCGGGACAAGTACTGCATCACCGCCTGCGTACCGGCGCTCTCGACCATGGGGGCCGTCGCATCGCGGATCATGTCCAGCGACAGGAAGATCAATGACAGGCCGATCAGGATGCGCCCGGATTGACGCAGCCGGGAAGAATTTCCCCGCAGAAACAATACGACTCCGACCAGCAAGAGCAGCGGGATCAGGAAGGCCTGGCGGATCAGCAGCACTTGCGATGCAATCGCCGAACCAAGATCGGCGCCCAGCAACACGCCCAGCCCAACCGCCACTGGCAGGCCGCGTTTGGCCACAAAGTTCGAGACCAGCACGGCAACCGCGGTTGCGCTTTGCAGGAACACGGCCGCTGAGGCACCGGAGAACGCGGCCATTGCACGGTTCTCCGAAGACCGCTGCAGCCATCGACGCATCTCGTGCGCGAACGCCCGCTCCACCCCTGTCCTGACAAGCCGCACCGCCCAGATAAGCAACGCCGCCGCACCAGCGATGTGAAGGACAAATGAGAGCACATTGGGCTCGTTCATGTCTGCGCCTCCATACTCTCTCGACTTCGGGTGGACCTTGCCAGACTGCGCTGTCTACCTCCTCGTCCTCAGAATGGGAATGGGCCAGCGCAAAACGAGGGCCTCATGTGGATGGATTGAAAGCCGCTCCGCTATCGATGATGCGGGCAGCCGTACCCTTTTTCGGAGGAACCAACCACTGCTGCCGAGCGGGTGTCTAAGGCAAATTTGATGCAGGGTGACGGCATTGGCATCGCAATCTTGCCGCACCTGCTGGCAACGACTCCGCGGCAAATGTAACCGTCGTCAACGCGGACCTCACTCGGACCCTTCCAATCCAGTCCGCACCTCTGAAAGGCCCCGCCCATGTCAGCGGCGACTCACGAGGACGACCACAAACGCTGCACCAACGGCCCCGACGACGATACCGAGCGGCAGTTCTTGCGGTGCCAAGATGGTTCGTGCCGCAATGTCGCCCACGAGCAAAAGGACGGCACCGATCCCGATGCATGCATAGGTTAATGTCCCGTGAAGTGGCCCCACGAGCGCCCGCGCTAGGTGGGGAACCATCAGTCCGACGAAACCGATCACCCCCGACAACGCAACGAAGCTGGCTGTGGCGAAGGCCGACGCAAGGAAGATCCAGAGCCTGGTTCGACCAGGGGAGACGCCGAGACTGTATGCCGTCTCATCCCCGGCAAGCAGCGCGTCCAGCGAACGTCGAAGTGCCAATGCCGCCCCCAGGACCACAAACAAACCTATCAGTGCGACCCAAAGATTGTCCCAACGCGCTAACCCCAGCCCGCCAAGGCTCCAGAACACGACCGAGTGCGCCGCGCGCTGGTCGCCCGAGA
>JBCDID010000297.1:0-4934 GCA_038749355.1 Pseudomonadota bacterium
GGGTGTGACGACCTGCATGCCTTGGAACGTGATGGCAAATTGGATCCGCTTCTTGCGGCCTAGTGTCGAGGCTTCGACAATCGCACTGGGCGTAGGGAGCGCTTGATAGATGCGGGTCGGCCTCATCCAACTGAACGCGTCCGATGACCCGGTGGCGAACCTCGAAGAGACTGAGCGCATGGTGCGGAGCGCTGCGCGCGGCGGTGCCGCGTGGGTTCTGACGCCCGAGGTCACAAATCTGGTGTCTGCCAGCCGGTCTTGGCAAGCTGAAGTGCTCCGTACAGAAGCGGAGGATCCGACCCTCGTCCGCATGCGGGTGGTTGCAGAAGAGTTGGGGGTCTGGTTGAGCCTGGGGTCGCTTGCGCTGCTGTCCGGGCAGCCAGATGGGCGGTTCTGCAACCGCCAGTTCCTGATCGATCCGAAGGGCGGAATCAAGGCCCGTTACGACAAGATCCACATGTTCGATGTCGAACTGGGCGGGACCGAGAGCTACCGCGAGTCCGCAGGCTACCAGCCGGGCGACGGTGCTATCGTTGCCCAGACGCCGTGGGCAAAGGTCGGCCTGACGATCTGCTACGATATGCGGTTTCCGGCGCTCTACCGGACTCTTGCGGAAGCCGGAGCCGAGATACTGACCGCTCCGTCGGCTTTCACAGTGCCGACCGGGCGGGCGCACTGGCATGTCCTTTTGCGGGCACGGGCGATCGAGACTGGCTGCTACGTGCTGTCGCCGGCTCAATGGGGCCGGCATGCGGCAGTGCGCGGCCGGGTGCGCGAGACCTATGGGCATTCGCTGGTCGTCGACCCATGGGGCGAAGTCGTCGCCGATGGTGGTGAAGGCGTGGGAATAGTTTTCGCTGACCTGGATCTGGATAAGGTTGCACATGCTCGAGCGCGGGTGCCGTCGCTGGCCAATGCGAGGGAGTTCGCCGATCCGGTTTAGTTTGCGCCCACTCGGACCGCGCTTACGCGCAGTCCTCGGGAAGCGCTCAATGGTGCGTCAGGGACGCACCCTACGCGGTGACCGCAGCGCTGTATCGTTGAAGTTGGATCCGCCGTCTCTGGCCACGAGCATCCGCCTTCACCCGCAAGGACTATGCCAGCACCGCACCGGGGTTCATGATGCCAGCCGGGTCTAGTGCCGCCTTTATCGCCCGCATCGCGGACAGCTTCGCCGGATCGCCATAACGTTCCAGATCGCGGGTCTTCAACCGTCCGATGCCGTGCTCGGCGCTGACCGAGCCGCCCATATCGTGCACAACATCGTGCACGGTCTCTTTTACCGTCATGCGCAGGTTGTCGAACTCACTCTTCGATCGGCCTTCTGGCGGGAAGACGTTGTAGTGCAGATTTCCGTCGCCGAGGTGCCCGAAACAGTTGATCCGGAAGGTTGGATCGATCCCGTGCACTACGCTGTCCGCACGCTTGAGGAACGCTGCGATCTCCCCGATCGGAAGGGAAATGTCGTGGCTGGAGATTGAACCCACCCGGCGATTGCCTTCGGGCAGATGCTCGCGCATGTTCCACATATGGCTGCGCTGCGTTTCCGACGACGCGATGACCCCGTCAGTGGCTAATCCAGCCTCGAACGTGGCTTCAAGTGCCCCATCTGTGCGGGTCTGCAGATCCGGCCCGGCTGGCCCGGCGATTTCGACTAGCACCCGCCAGTCCGGCGCGTCGGCCAGCGGATCGTTAAACCCCGGCATTGCAAGATCCAGAAATCGGATCCCCTGACCCTTGATCAGCTCAAACGCGGTGACATTGTCGCCCAGTCGGTCTTGAAGCAGGCGCAGTAGCGCGATCGCGGTTTCCGGCGATGGTACCGCCAGCATGGCCGTGACAAGCGATCCGGGCCGTGGGAACAGCTTCAGTGCCGCAGCCGTGATCACGCCCAAGGTCCCTTCGGCGCCGATGAGCAGGTGGCGAAGATCATAGCCGGTGTTGTCCTTTCGCAGGGTCTTGAGCCCGTGCAGGATCTCGCCCGACGGCAACACCGCCTCGATGCCTAGACACAGGTCGCGCGCGTTACCGTATCGGAGCACCTGCACCCCGCCTGCATTGGTGGCCAGATTTCCACCGATGCGTGCTGAACCCTGTGCAGCCAATGAAAGGGGAAAGAGCCGTCCCGCCTCATCGGACGCCTGTTGCACGTCCTGCAGGATCACGCCCGCCTCGACCGTTATGGCGTTCTCCTCTGGGATCACGGCACGCACCCGGTTCATGCGCTCCAGCGAGAGGACTACCGGCGCCGGCCCGTCACAGGTCAGTTGCCCGCCGACGAGCCCTGTACCCCCACCGTAAGGGATAATCCCGATACGCCGCTCGGCGCAGTGGCGCACGATGGCCGCGACCTGATCGGTTGCATCGGGACGCAGCACACCCGCCGCGGTGCCCCGAAACAGGTCACGCGGTTCGGCGAGGTAAGCGCTCATGTCCGAGCCAGTCCGCACGCCCCCGGCAATCCGCGCAAGGGTGTCGAGGTCATCCGCAGTCGGTGTGGTCAGCGTCATGGCCGGGACCATAGCAACGATGTATCTACTGTCGAGATCTCAGCGAAAGATATCACCGAGGTGCTGCGGCCCGTCTCAGCCGATCATTGATGGCTGCTCCGAGCCCGGCATCAGGGATTGGCGCCACGGCGATCATCCGGCCTGCGGCCAGGCGGTCCAGGGCTCGCAGATGTGCAAACAGATTCGCCGCGGCCTCTCTCAAATCGCCCGAGGGCGAGAGGTTGAGGTCACTGGCCGTGGAGCCAAAGCCCAGCATCACTTCGTCCGAATGACTGTTATGCGCGTTCAGACGAAGTCTGGACGCGGGGGCATAGTGGCTCGCAAGTCGGCCCGGGGCGGTGATCTCGTCGCTTGCGTCTTCCAGAAGATCGCCGGTGATCCTGGAAATCTCCTCGGCGGGCACACCCCCGGGACGGAGCAGAGTGGTACCTTCTGGGCTCACATGGACAATTGTGGATTCCAAACCGACAGGGCACGCACCGCCATCCAGAACTGCTGCGATCCGGCCCTCAAGCCCGTCCAGAACATGCGCTGCCGTAGTGGGGCTGATCCTGCCGGAGGGATTGGCCGAAGGCGCAGCGAGTGGCAGGCCGGATGCCTCGATAAGGCGCGAAGCCAGAGGGTGCGCCGGCACGCGTACCGCAAGGGTCGGTAGCCCCGCTGTCACGAGATCTGCAATGCCTGAGTCGGGACGCATGGGAGCCACCAGAGTGAGCGGGCCGGGCCAGAACGCTTCTGCCAGTCGCAGACCCGGATCGGGCAGGTCGATCAGACGGCATGCGGCCTGCACCGACCCGACATGAACGATCAGCGGGTTGAAGCTCGGCCGGCTTTTGGCTTCGTAGATCCGCGCAACAGCCGCCCCGTCAGTCGCGTCTGCCCCAAGTCCGTAGACAGTCTCCGTCGGGAAAGCGATCGTCTCACCTACCTGCAACAGAGCCGCCGCACGCGCAAGTCCGTCCTCCGCATCAAGTCTCTCTGTCGGGCACATGACGTAAGGTCACACTCGCGTTTCGAATCTTGCCCGGTGGAATTCCTTAGTTTACGTGAACGTAAGGTTCTTCCACCAGATGTCGCGCTGGCGTACCTTCGAGCAGCAAGCGCTGCAAGCCCGAGGAGAGATCGCATGACCTATCGTGTCCCCGTCGAAGAGATGATCTTCTGCGCCGAAGCCATCGTGGGCCAGGCAAAACTGGCCGAAACCGAGCGGTTTGCCGAGGCGACGGACGAGACGCGCGCGGCGATCCTTGAGGAAGCCGCCAAGATGGCCGAGGGCGCATTGGCCCCCGTCAACCGCAATGGCGACTTGCACCCTGCGCGTCTGGAAAATGGCGTGGTCCGGTGCTCGCCGGGATATCAGGAGGCTTACGATGCCATAGCCGCAGGCGGCTGGGTCGGGCTGGCGGCGTCGCCGGAATATGGCGGGATGGGCCTGCCCATCTCTTTCGCGACGTATCTCAACGAGATGATGGCGTCGGCCTGCCTGTCACTCTCGCTGAACCCGTTGATGACCCAGGGCCAGATCGAGGCGTTGGAGGCGCATGCCTCCGATGAGATCCGGGCGCTCTATCTGCCGAAACTCATCTCTGGCGAGTGGAACGGCACCATGAACCTCACGGAGCCGCAGGCCGGGTCCGATGTGGGCGCACTGACGACCAAGGCCGAACCGAAGGGTGATGGTACCTACGCGATCTCCGGCCAGAAGATTTACATCTCGTGGGGCGATCACGACCTGAACAAGAATGTCTGCCATCTGGTGCTGGCGCGACTGCCGGGGGCGAAAGCGGGGACAAAGGGGATCAGCCTCTTCATCGTGCCGAAATACCTGCCGGACGCGGATGGTGAACCCGGGCTGGCGAACTCCCTGCGCGTCGTGTCGTTGGAACACAAGCTGGGGCTGCACGGGTCGCCGACTGCCGTGATGGAGTACGACGGGGCCACCGGCTGGATGGTCGGGCCGGAGAATGGTGGTATGGCAGCCATGTTCACGATGATGAACAACGCGCGGTTAGGCGTCGGTGTAGAAGGGCTTGGCGTGGCCGAGGCCGCGACACAGAAAGCGCTCGCTTATGCAATGGACCGCAAGCAGGGCCGCACTGCCGATGGCACCGACACGATCATGGGCCACGCGGATGTGCGCCGGATGCTGATGACCATGAAAGCGTCGACCCAGGTTGCGCGCGCGATCTGTTATGACTGCGCTTTCAGCCTCGACATGGCGCATACAGGTGATGCGGACCACAAGGCGCGGGGCGCGTTCCTGACACCGATCGCCAAAGCTTTTGGGACGGATACTGGGTTGGAGGTCGCGCAGCTTGGCGTGCAGGTCCACGGTGGCATGGGCTTCATTGAGGAGACTGGCGCCGCACAATATGCCCGCGATGTGCGCGTAACGGCGATTTACGAGGGCACCAACGGCATTCA
>JBCDID010000298.1:0-4931 GCA_038749355.1 Pseudomonadota bacterium
GCAGTTTTGCGCGCTCCACAACTCGGTCTCGTTCCGCGAAAGACTGCTGCCTTATCTGTCCGCATGGATCGGGACACCGGACCCGACAGGCATTGTCGCAGACGGCAGCGCCGCGTAGGGTGCCATCCAAAGCCCCGCCAGGGGCGTGATGCACCCTTGACGAGACCGACATGAAAATCCTTGTTCTCCAGCACGCCGATTGTGAGCATCCCGGCTTCTTTCGCCAACTTTTGAAGGAAGATGGCCACGAATGGGTGCCAGTGGAGCTCGATGCAGGCGAGACGCCGCCGCCCTTGGGCGGGTTCGATGCGCTCTGGGTGATGGGCGGGCCGATGGATACATGGCAGGAGGAGGCCCATCCCTGGCTGGCGGGCGAAAAGACCCTGATCCGGGAGGCCGTGGCCGAACGCGGCTTGCCGTTCCTCGGGCTTTGCCTGGGCCATCAATTGCTCGCCTGCGCGTTGGGCGGAGATTGCGGGCCGGGCAAGCCTGAGATCGGAGTGATGGACGTGATCCTGACGGAGGAGGGCGTGGCGTCGACCTTCTTCGACGGCGTGGACAGCCCGATGAAGTCGCTACAATGGCATTCGGCGGAGGTCACCAAACTGCCGGAGGGCGCGGTGGTGTTGGCCACCTCACCCGATTGCGCGGTGCAGGCCATGTCCTGGGGGCCGCGCGCTCTGACCATGCAGTTCCACATGGAAGTCGAAGCCGACACCTGTGCCAACTGGGCCGAGATCCCGGAATATGCGGGTGCACTGAAGAAGGCCCTCGGCCCGAATGGCCTTCCGGAAATCACGGCGGCCTGCGATGCTCAGATGTCCGCCTTCAACCGCGACGCGGAGCGCGTTTACATCAACTGGCTTCAGGCCGCGGCACAGGTCTGATCCCCACCGCGAATTGCGACATTACGGCTCTGCGACCCGAAAGAAGGTTGCGCCATCAAAGGAAATCAGCAGGTTGACGCCATGCCGAAGGTCCTCCCATGCCCATTCTGTGGATCTGAAAACACCGCTTTTGATCCGGAACTGGATCTGGTGTTCTGCAATGATTGCCACGCGGAGAGCGGCCTAGACGGGTTGAGAGGTTGGAACCAGCGGTCGGTCCTGGGTGCCATCGCGCCTGTGATCGCGCATCTCCGGGAAAATGACGTTCCTGCAGGCGTCGGCAAGATCTTCGCCGCCCGTCTGAGCCGGGCGGAGGAGGTGCCTGAAGATGCGCCGGATGAATTGTTCAAGCGGGACCTTATGGAAGCACTTGTCACTCTGATGAAGTGCTTGCGGGCGGAGGCGGCCAAGAAACCCGAGGAAGACCGTGCGGCGCAGTAGGCGTCATGGCCGGCTGCGCAGGAAAAGATAGAGCGGCAGCCCGCAACTGACCCCGATGCAGAGCGAAGCCGGGATCGCGATCAGGTTCAGCCAGCGCCCGTTCCGTACCGTCTCCCACAGTATCCAGATCACGAGTGCCGCGAACGCCACCGTAAGGTCATAGACGAGCCCGGTCGTGGCGTCG
Organism: Pseudomonadota bacterium; assembly: GCA_038749355.1. Lineage (GTDB taxonomy): Bacteria > Pseudomonadota > Alphaproteobacteria > Rhodobacterales > Rhodobacteraceae > Thermohalobaculum. Next base: position 1,513 of record JBCDID010000298.1, read on the forward strand.
TTCACGTTCCATGCGTCCATCATGGCACCGAGATCGTAGCCGAACTCCTCGAACCAGCGGATGAAATAGTACATAGGCAGGATCGTGCCGATCACGGCAAGGATGAGGAAGACGTAACGCATGGGTCTGCTCCGGTTGCTCGCAGGGGAAATAGGACAGGACGAACGGATGTCCCGCGTGCTAGAGGCCGCTCAACAAATCTTGCAGCGTGGGCACGGCTGAGTTCCAGACTGTCCGGTCGATGGGAAGTTCGATGGCGGTTTGGCGCAATCCGCAGGTTCATGGGCTGGCGGTTCAGGCCAGGGCCGATCGTCGTGGGTTGGCAGTGCTCATGATGCTCGTGGCTTTCGCGTGTTTCACGGCTCTCGATAGCTCGGCGAAATGGCTGGTGACCACGGCGGAAATGTCGCCCTGGTCCGCTGTCTTTGCGCGGTACGCTGTGCATCTGATGACCGTGGCGGCAATCCTCTTGCCCTCAAAGGGTTTTGGCAGTCTCTCTAGCCAGGCGCCTGCGCTTGAGACCATCCGCGCGGCCTTCTTGCTTGCCTCTACAATGTGCAACTTCATCGCCGTGCAGTTCTTGCCGTTGACACTGACGGCAACGATATTCTTCACAATCCCGATTTTCGTGACGGTGCTCTCGATCCCCCTGCTTGGTGAGAAAGTCGGTTGGCGTCGTTGGGCAGCCATTGCGGTGGGTTTCGTTGGAATTCTGATCGTTACCCGCCCATGGACTGTTGGCTTCCACTGGGCAATGCTTATCTCGGTCGGCGCGGCATTGTTCGCCTCGCTCTATCAAATCCTGACCCGCAGGCTCGCTGGCGTCGACTCCAGCCATACTCAACAATTCTATGCCGGGCTTATCGCGACCATGGGGATTGCCCCGTTGGCGCTGCTGAACTGGACACTGCCCGCCAGCGCCTTCGCCTGGCTGCCCTTCCTCGCCATGGGCGTATTCGGCTGGCTCGGCCATCAGATGCTGACGGTTGCGCACCGTTACGCCCCCGCTTCCTTCCTCGCCCCCTTTGTCTATGTCCAACTCTTATATATGACGGCTTCAAGCTGGATCGTATTCAGCCAGCCGCCCACTCCGTGGATACTTGCCGGTGCGCCAATCGTGATGGCCGCCGGGTTCTATATCTGGTGGCGTGAGCGGCAGCTGACTGAAACCTGAGATGTCCCGGCCCGAGCGCCGGACTCGTGTAGATGACTGAAAGGAAAGCCTATGAGCCCTGAGATCCTCGTACCCGGTCCTATCTTGGAAAGTGTGCATACGGCCCTGGACGAGGTCTTCACGGTGCACCGGCTGTGGGAGGCCGACGATCGCAGGGCCAAGCTGGCCGAAATCGGATCTCGCATCCAAGGGATCGCCACCATGGGCAAGTGCGATGCGGCTTTGATGGAGGCTTGCCCGAACCTCCAGATCGTATCATCGTTTGGCGTCGGCTATGACGGTGTGAACGTGGCCCATGCAAAGACCAAGAACATCCGCGTGAGCAATACGCCAGATGTTCTGAACGATGCTGTGGCCGAGATGACCTTTGCTCTGATGATCTCGCTTTGCCGCAAAGTTCCCCAGGCCGAACGCTACATGAAGGCTGGGTGCTGGGTTGCGGAAGGTGACTACGCCTTCACGGGCGAACTGACTGGAGCAACCGTCGGCGTTCTTGGCCTTGGACGCATCGGCAAGGAGTTCGCGGCGCGGTGTCAGGCCTTCAAGATGCGCGTGGTCTATCATGGCCGGAACGAACAGGCATACCTGCCATATACCTACTACGGCGACCTGGAAGCCATGGCGCGCGACGTCGACTGGTTGGTTTGCATTGCGCCAGGCGGTGCGGGGACCAAAGGGATCATCTCGCGCAAGGTGTTGGAGGCATTGGGTTCCAAGGGCGCGTTGGTATCCATCGGCCGCGGTACCTCCATTGATCAGGCGGCCATGGTCGAGATGCTCCAATCGGGCACGCTCGGGGGCGCGGCGCTGGATGTGTTCGAGGATGAGCCCAATGTGCCGGAGGAACTCTTCGACCTCGACAGTGTCGTGCTGTCACCTCACCAAGGATCGGCGACGCACAAGACTCGCTGGGCCATGGGTGATCTGGTGGTCCGCAACCTCAAGGCTCACTTCGCAGGCGAACCGTTGATCTCGCCAGTCGTTTGATCTGGCTTGTCAGACCGCTGGGTCAGTTTTGCGCGAGCAGAGCGGCTTGTAGAAGTCTCTCCGCTTCGTGGGGCCTTTCGGGCGCGAAGTTGTTCGGCACCGTTTGCCTTACGCGGTCTTCATGCAGGATCGCCGGTTGGACATCCGCGTGGCGCGATGCACCGAAATCTGGGCCGTACCGCAACGGAGCGTAGGCCGCGGCTGCCAAGCCGAGCAGCATTCCCGCAAACAAACAAGCTGTGAGTTGCATATCACCCCCATTGAATATCAAAATAATATGTATTTCGATATTCAAGTGCGAGCCCTGTGTCCACTCCTTTCTGCACCGCTCTCCAATGTTTCTCGATTCAATGCGCGACGTTTCCGGATCGGGCAGGGATTCCCGTCTCCCGTCGGCAGATCTCCGCCAGCTGCGCGACGCCTGCGTGGATCTCGTCCTCCGACGGCAAGGCGAAGCAGAGCCGGAGGCAGTCGCCCGCATCGGCCCCGGCCCAGGACCACTCCGCACCCGGGTTGAAATGCACGCCATCAGGTGCTGCCGCCTGAAACAGTTTGGACGTGTCGACACCGGGGATCCGCACCCACAGGAAGATGCCGCCCTGGGGTGCCGTGAATTCCGCCGCCGTGCCGAACTCCCGCGCGACTGCGTCCACCATGGCCTCGGCCTTGGCCCTGAGACGCGGCAGGAGCCCCGCGATATGCGCGTCATAATGCTGGCCGAAGTACTCGGCCACGACCATCTGGCTCAACGCATTGGTTCCCGCGTCTCCCTTCAATGGCAGGATGCGCGACATGACCGGCCAGTCCGCCACCAGATACCCAAGCCGCAGGGCGGGCGCGAGGTTCTTGGAGAACGAGCCGATATGGATTACCGAGCCGGTTTGATCCATTCCCCGCAGCGAGGCCGGGCGGCCCCCTGACCAGACCAGATCCGCGTAGCATTCGTCCTCGAAGATGGGCACGCCGTGAGCCGCGCAGAGCTTCAGGAGCGCCTCGCGCCGTTCCACTGGCATGACCGAACCTGTCGGGTTCTGCACCGTCGGGATCGTGAAGACGTATTTCGGGGTGATACCCTTGGCCGAGAGATCGCCCAGGATCCGTTCCAGCGCATCGACGCTGATCCCGTCCGCGTCCAGCGGCGCGCCGACGATGTTCGCCCCCCGGCGCCCGAGCTTGCCGAACATGCCGCCATAGCTGGACTCCTCGATGATCACCGTGTCGCCGCGCTCCACCAGAAGCGCATTCACCAGATCCAGAC
>JBCDID010000299.1:0-4882 GCA_038749355.1 Pseudomonadota bacterium
CAATAATGTCGACATAGTGTTCGAGCACCCGGGCGAGGCGACCTTCCCGGTCTCGACCTTTGTCGTGAAGAAAGGCGGCATGGTCGTTATCTGTGCCGGAACAACGGGTTACAACACGACCTTTGACGTGCGCTATATGTGGATGCACCAGAAGCGCCTGCAGGGCAGCCACTTCGCGAACCTGATGCAGGCCTCGGCGGCCAACAAGCTGATGATGGAGCGCAGGCTTGACCCGTGCATGTCGGAAGTGTTTGAGTGGCGTGACATGCCCGCGGCGCACATGAAAATGCTTCGCAACGAGCACAAGCCGGGGAACATGGCGGTTCTGGTGTCTGCCCCTGTCACGGGGCTCAGGACGGTCGAAGATGCCCGCGAGGCGGGCGCATAGGGGGATAACACCCGCGGGCGCGATGTACGCCTGCGATAAGCCATAACAAGAAGGTGTTCTGGAGGAACGCCCACTGCTCTCCGGGGTTCAGCTTCCGGAGAGCTTTTTGTTTTCTGGGGCACGGTCTGGTGCGTTGGCGCGCACCCCGAACCACTGGTCGGCGGCAAAATCCGACTCTTTAGCGTGGAAACCGAGCCATCCCTCTTTGGTATCGCAAATCTCCCGGAATGTTCGTACGGTCCCCGCGGAACGGGCCTTGCTGGAACTATCGAAGTTGGAGCAGCGACAGCGACTCGGGGTGGCCGACTATGATTTCGACCGTGCTTTTTTGCGAGCGACGTAGCTGTATTTTTGTCAGATCCATCGGCGAGTTCCGGGATTCCGCGCAGCGCAAGCTGATCGATGCCGTCGAGTACAGCACCATGATGCGCAAAGGTGCGCCCGCGCTGATCGACATGAACAAGCTGACCTTCACGGTCGCGCAGACCGATGTGATCAATTTCGCGAGCAACGCGCCGAAGCCCGAAGATGGCTGCAAGCGCCGCGTCGCTGTGGCGGCCGAGCAACCGATCACATTCGCTCTGCTTCAGTTGATATGTGACGTGCGCACCCACTCGATGCACGAATCCAAGGTCTACCAGACGCTGAAGGAGGCGGGCGCGAGCCTCGGTTTCGACCTGCAAGATGAACGGTTCCCGGTGGACGTCGAGGAGATGCTTGAGAAGGCCGCGGTATCGCTGGACGCGTTGGACACCTCACGAGATGTCTTGCTGATGCTCTGACACCGACACCGTCTGGCCGCCGGTCTTCCACGAAGCTGCCGTTACGGCGAAAACACGGTCGCGCTTTGCCATTCGACCGGATACAAGGCTCCGAACAGCGACCCCAGCGGGCTGCACAATCTTCCACGGCAGAGGTCCATGTCCGATCTAGACATCGCCACCGGTGATCTTGGCGACGGCATGCTGGTGCCGGAGCGCGCGGATCTGGCGTTCTCGGCCGATCAGAACGCGGCGTGGGAGCTGATCTCCGACCGGCTGCGGGTCTATGGTGTGGATCTGGACGCCAAGCGGGCGGAGCCGCAGGATGACGGTCCCCGCCGCACAGATATCCTCGCCGTCATGGGCAAGGCGGGCTCGGGCAAGACGGTTCTGCTGGCCGAGCTTGCGCACCAGTTGCAAGACATGGGGCTTGCCGTCGTGCGCCCGGACTGGGAGCCCTCCAAACGCCAGAACAAGCGCTCCGTCGCCGTGCTTGCCCCCACCAACAAGGCGGCCTCCGTGCTGCGCAACAAGGGCGTGCCTGCGACCACGATCCACCGGATCATCTACACGCCGCAATACGACCCGGAATTCGAGAAACTGGCCGAATGGCTGGAGGGTGAGCGCAAGGAGAAACCCGCGGTCGAGGGCTTGGCCGAGGACGCGCTGGATCGCGCGTTTGCCTTCTATCAGGAACAGAACTCCGTGCCCGGTGCCTTCGCGGCCATCGGGCTGCGTGGGGCCGACTTCATCACCGGCTGGAAGCGGCGCGATCAGCCGCTGGACATCGCGCTGGTCGACGAGGCGTCGATGCTCGATGCGAAGGCGCTTGAGGATCTGTCGGAGATCTTCGGCCTCATTGTGCTCTTCGGCGATCCCGCGCAGCTTGCCCCCGTGGGTGACCGGAACGCCCCGCGCGGGCAGATGATCTTCGACACGCTGCCCGAGGGGCGGCAGCTGGCCTTGTCGCGCATCCACAGGCAGGCCGCCGACAACCCGATCCTCGACCTCGCGCATATGCTGGGCGATCCAGTGCTGCAATTCGAGGAGTTCGAGCAGGCTGTCCGCGATGCTGCGCGCAACGACGACCGGGTGACCATCGCCGACCGGGCGGATGCCACGATGATGGCCGACAGCCCGATGCTGGTCTGGCGCAACAAGACGCGCATGCGGCTGATCAAGGCGTTCCGGGCGGCGCATGCCTGTCCCGAGCGTGAACTGGTCCCCGGCGAGCCACTGATCTGCGACGGACTGGAACTGCCCATGAAGCAGCGCAAGCAGCGGCTGGACCTTGAGGCGCGCGGCCTCATCAAAGGGGCGCAGGCGAAGTATCTGGGCCCTGGGCGCAAGCCGGGTTTTTCGCGCGTCGACATCGCTGGGACCGAGGAGTCGGGGATCTCGGTGGCCTCCATCATTCATATCGAAGGCCCGGATCAGGAAGAGCCGGTGATCATCTCGGCCGCGCGGTCCGGGGCGCTGTTCCTCCACGGAGCGGCCTGTACGATCCATAAGGCACAAGGCTCGCAATGGCCTGCCGTCCAGGTCTTTGCGCCTGATCTTTACGCAGCGGCGCGGTCGGGCGCGGAAGAGGCGGGGCTGGCACTTTGGAAGCGGCTTGCCTATGTCGCCATCACGCGGGCCGAGGAGCGGATCCTATGGGTCAGCCGCTACATGATTTCTCGGCCTGAGACGCCTTTGGGCAAGCAAGGCGAACTGTTGTGAGGTGAGGCCATGCGCCTGAAGACGGTGATCATTGCGGGCCTTGTCGTGCTTGCGCTGGGGCTCGGTGGCTGGACGGCGGCTTGGTTCGCGGGACGCGGCGAGGTTGAGGATCGCATCGCAGAACTGGGGTCCGAGTTCGAGGCGCAGGGTTGGTCAGTCAGCCATGGTGGTGCGGAGATCAGCGGGTTCCCAACCGGCTACAATGTTCTGCTGCCGGACGTCGCGCTGGTGCGTGGCGCAAGTGGGGAACTGGTCCGCCTGCCCGAGGTGCGCGGGCGCTGGGAAAGCACGGCGACTGGGCAGATCGTTCTGGACCTGCCGAAGACGTTCGAGGCGACGCTTCCGAACAGCGAAGAAGAGCGCCAGCGAGATCCGTCGCTGCCGCCTGTCCTGCTGGTTCGAGGTCAGGCTGAGAGTTGGCGGATCACAATCCCGACCGACGACGGCAAACCGGTGATGACGGCGGCACAGCTCTCGGCGGTACTGGATCAGGAGGATTTTGCCACCCGGGCCACCGCCGTTCTGACCGATATGGTGGTGGATCTGCCGCAGCGGGTTTCTGAGACGATTGTCCTGTCCGCCGAGGGTGCGGAGCTCGACATGCGGTCGGCGCAAGAGGACGGGCCTGTTACCACGCTGGTGCTGCGCCTGAGCGAACTTGCGGCGCAGGTCGATCTGGGCAATGTGCCGTTCCGTGAGGTCTTCTATGCGGGGGCAGAGGGGCAGTCCCGACTTCAATACGCATATGCGAATGCCGAAGGCACGCTGGAGGTCGCCGAGGATCCTCTGGAGATGGATGGCATCCTGAACTTCTCTTCTGGCGAGGGGACGGGAGTGATGTCGGTTGCGAACGGTGTGGTCGACCTCCAGGCAGAGAACAGGGCTGCAACCTGGGCATTAAATGCGCCTGATTTTCCTGGAGGAGCTGTGACCCTCGCGCGGGCTGAACTGGCATACTCGGTTCCTACCGCGCCCAGCGAGACACCCCTGCCGGGGCGGTTGAAGATCGCGCTTGAGGAGGTGGACGGCGCGCCGGAGCTTTGGGCGCAACTAGACCCCGGGGGAAAGCTGGACCAGAGTGCCGGCAACCTCGTGATCGACATCGCGGCCACAGTGCGGCTGATGGCGCGGATGGACGAATTGCCGGCTGGCTTCGCGCCTCCCTACGAGGTCTCCAACATGATGCTGAACCAGGCCTTTGTCGGGGCATTGGGCGCCGAGATCGAGGCTGCGGGCGATGTGGAGATCGTCCAACCAGCCATGATCCCCATCGGCAGTGTCGAGATGCGCGCGGCGGGCCTGAGCAAAGTGATTGCCAGACTGGCTGAGGCGGGGCTCCTGAGCCCGGAAATGCGCGGGGCAACAGAGGCGATCCTACAAGTCTATGCACGCCCGGGCGCAGCGCCTGACACCTGGGAGAGCATCCTGCGGGTGGGCGTCGACGGGGTCTCGGTGAACGGTCTGCCGGTTCCATAGCCGCTGGCGCGGCTTCGGTGCGTCAACCGCGCTCTGCGAGCGCGAACGACTCACCCTACGCGGGGCCTTGCCGTGACACACCGCGTAGGTTGCATCCTTCGTCGCTTGCGGCGTTGATGCACCGGGTCCCGTCAGGGACAATCTGGACCGCGCGCAAGTTGGCACCATCTTTCTGCCAAACGGAGACCGCCATGTTCAGACGTGCCTTTCTGATCGGAACCGCCTGCCTTCCGGCCTTCGCCTACGCGGCCGACGACGGGGACGAGGACCTGTCCGGCGCACATCAGTTCACCTTCGAAGCGATCGAGGGCGGCCCACTGCCGCTGTCGCAGTTCGCCGGGCGGCCGGTGATGGTCGTCAACACGGCCTCGATGTGCGGTTTCACTCATCAATACAACGGCCTGCAGGCGCTGCACGAGACCTATCGGGACCGTGGCCTGGTGGTGCTCGGCGTGCCCTCGGACGATTTCGGCGGGCAGGAATACGGTACTGAGGCCGAGGTGAAGCACTTCTGCGAGGTCAACTTCAACCTCGA
>JBCDID010000300.1:0-4872 GCA_038749355.1 Pseudomonadota bacterium
CCGCCTCCCCGGCCAGATCGATGGGATGCTAGTAGGCGGCGATCACGACCCCGGTGCCAAGGCGGATGTTGTCGGTCGCGCCCGACCACCAGGTCAGGATCTGGAACGGGTTCGGCGCAATGGTCATCTCGAGCGCGTGGTGCTCGGCAGCCCAGGCGGTCTCAAAACCCGCGTTGTCGGCCATTTGCACCATGTCGATGGTGTGGCGCTGGATGGCGGCCATGTCCTCGTCGGGGGACATGCGCTCAAGGTTGATGGCAAGATGGAACTTCATGGCTGTGCTCTTGGTTGTGTTGGGGCAGCACCCGACCCCCCGGGCCGGGCCTAGGGTTTCGGGACCCCGGCCAAGCCGCGCCACGCGAGTGGAGACACCCGCAGCCAGTTCATGTGATCTTCTCCAATATCGGCATCAGATAGGCCCTGAACGCTTCCGGATCCTCCGACATGGGGAAATGCCCCAACCCCGGCATGATCGTCAGTTCTGCGCCTGGGATCAAGTCTGCCGTGTCTTGCGACGCCTCGGGCGTGCAGGAATAGTCGTACTCGCCTGTCAGCATGTAGACCGGACAACGCGTGGTATCGATCTCGGGCAGGCGGTCCGAGACGTCCCCGTCCAGCGAGTAGAAATGCAGGTCGCCTTTGAACACGCCGGGGCCGCCTTGCATGTAATGCCAGAGCGTCTCCCACCGATGTTCGAGCGGCGCATTCGGCCCGACCAGCCCATAGCAATAGGCTGCGCACATCTCACCGCCATGGATGTTCGGTTTGTGCAGCGCGTCCAGCGGGAAATATCGCTGCGCGAAGGCAGAGGATTGCAGGCCGATCACCGCGCGGAACAGGTCCGGGTGGCGTTTCGCCAGTTCCAGCACCACGCGCCCGCCGATGGAGCAGCCCATGACAACCGGACACTCCAGCTCCAGCGCGCTCGCAAACGTTGTCACGAAGTCCACGTAACTGTCTGTAGTCAGGAGATATTCTTCATCCTGAAACCCCTCCGGCGGCGACGATTTCCCGTGCCACGGCATGTCCGGCACGATCACGCGGAAGCGTTGGGTGATGTCCGGATCGTTCAGGATCACTCGGTACTGGCGCCCGTCTGACCCCGCCGTATGCAGGCAAAGCAGCGGGATGCCCCAGCCGGCCTCTTCCCAATAGAGGCGATGCAGGCGCCCATGGATATCCAGCTGGCCGTAGTGGCCGGAGATCGGCTCGACCTTCATACCCGCCCCCTGAGCTGTTCCAGCAGAAGTTTCAGGTAGAGGAAGTTGGCCTGCAGCATGTCAATGTCGCCCTCCAGCCGCATCTTGCCCTCGCGGACGAGCGCCGAGATGTCGTGATGGCGCGGCGGCGGCGGGTCGGACCAGAACTTGGCCCAGCCGTCCTCGGTGCCCTTCAACGCGAAATCGTAGGCGGTGACCGCCCAGTCCTCGCGCTTGATCTCCTCGATCCGGCCTGCGCGGATGGTCACCCACCAGTTCGCCTCACCGACGCCCAGCAGCATCACGGCGTTCGTCCACTGACCCCGGCGCACCAGGGCTGCGTTGGCGTTGACCAGATCCTTGAGCTGTTCGATCATGTGCCCCTCCCACCGCCACAAAACCGGATATGGTCAGGACACGCAAGAGATGACACGCAAGACTGTAGGCATCCTAGGCCTCGCGGAGGTCAGCCAGGGCGGCGCGCCGTCCCAGCGCATGGCGGATACCTACGCGGAGACCGTGGCGCGGATGACGGGCGCCACGCCGCTCATCATCCCCGCGCTGCCAGAGACGCAGGATGTCGGGCATCTCCTGGAGATCCTGGACGGTGTGGTGCTGACCGGCGGTCGCTCTAACGTGCATCCGGAGGAGTATGGCGAGGAGGCGACCGAAGCCCACGGCATGTTCGACCGTCCACGCGACCGGATGGCGTTCGATCTGGTGCATGCCTGTGTGGACACAGGCACGCCTCTCTTCGGGATCTGCCGAGGGCTTCAGGAAATGGCAGTCGCCTATGGCGGCTCGCTGCACCCGGAGATCCGGGATCTGCCCGGGCGGAATAATCACCGGATGCTGCGGGACGTGCCGCGCGAGAACCGCTACGACATCCGCCACGCGGTGCACCTGACCCATAACGGAGTGTTCGCGAACCTCTACGAGGCCGAGACCATCCACGTGAACTCGCTACATGGGCAGGGGGTGATCGAACCGGGTAGGCGCGTGCTCGTAGAGGGCAGGGCGGAGGACTCAACCATCGAGGCCGTCAGCATCGCAGACGCCCCCGGCTTCGCGCTTGGTGTGCAATGGCATGCGGAACACGCGCCGTGGGAGCAGACCGTCAATGCGGTACTATGGGACGCGTTCGACTCCGCAATGGTCGCTCGCTAGGACGTCGTAGGGCCACCTACACGGCATCTGTCAATCTCCTGACGACCAAGACTTCCGACGGTTCTATGTGCTGGAGGTCCACAGGCTCATCTCTATGTGCGATCCATCGATCCAGGAGTTTGTCGCTCTGAAACTGCTCGATGATCACCAACTCACCGGATCGCAGATTTAACAGAACGTCGCTTGCAGAAAATTCGCTGTAGCGTCCATTTGCAATACTCAACAGAACGGTCTCGTGGGTATGCCAAGGGGTACCGCCAAACCCAAACGTTAGTTCGTCTTCGGATGAGCCCAAGAACTCCATGATCAGTTCTTCATCCAGGTGCACATGCAGCCGGAAAGGAGAGCGGCGGGCTGTCTCAAAACCGAGCTCTGATGCTGCCCGCTCGAGTTGATCCAGTTTTTCCTTGTGCGTTTTCTGAGCCACATTACCTGTCAGGAGTTGTGAGCGACGAATAGGCCAGCGCGCGGATTTCCTTCCGAACCGGGTAGCTGGATGACGGCACCAGTTGCGTGAAGAAGATGCAGGTCATCTCGGCCTTCGGGTCCACCCAGAACACTGTTGAGGCCATGCCGCCCCAGCCGAAATCGCCCTCGGAACCCGCCGTTTTCGCCACGCCCGGGTCCAGCATCACGGCCACGCCGAGCCCGAAGCCGACCCCGTCATAGGAGACCTCCGAGAATACGGGTTGGCCCATGCTCGTGAGATCCCCGCGCAGGCCGTTGCGGGTCATCATCTCGACGCTCTTGGGGGCCAGCAGACGGGTGCCGTTGTATTCCCCACCCAGGCGCAACATCTCGGCGAACTTCAGATGGTCGTCGACGGTCGAGCAGAGCCCACCGCCGCCCGACAGGATCGCAACCTTGCCGTCCGAAAACGCGGTGCCCTGACCCCGATCCATGAGCTTCATCGGATCATCATCGGTCTTGACGTAGCAGGCGGCGAGCCGGTCCTGCTTGGCCTCCGGCACCGTGAAGCCCGTGTCGTCCATGCCGAGCGGGTCCAGCACGCGTTCGCGGAAGACCTGATCCAGCGGCTGCCCGGTGATCACCTCGATGACGCGGCCGAGGACGTCTGTCGACACGCTGTAATTCCAGCGCGCACCGGGATCGAAATTCAGTGGCAGCTCTGCCAGATCCTTGACCATCAGCTCGAGGCTGTCTTGCCCTGGGCTCAACACCGTTCCATCGGGCAGCACACGGCGGGGCGAGAAGTTCAGTTGCCGCTCCTGCATCGTCTCAGCCAGCACGCCGGTATTGAACCCGTAGGTGAAACCGGAGGTATGGGTCAGCAGATGGTGCAGGGTCAGCCGTGTTTCGGCCGGGCGCACCTGATCGATCCGCTCCGCACCCTCGATCAGAACCTGCCTGTCCGCCATCTCGGGCAAGAACTCGTCCAGGGGCGTGTCGAGATGGCAAAGCGCATCCTCGTAGAGCATCAGCAGGATCGTCGACGTGATCGGCTTGGTCATCGAGTAGATGCGGACGATCGTGTCCCGCTCCCAAGGCAGAGCATTCGCCACGTCGCGCTGGCCGACCTGGTCGCAAAAGACGACCTCACCGCGTCGCGCGATCAGGGTCTGGGCACCGGCGTACTTGTCCTCATCCACCCAGCGCTGCATCCAAGGTTTCAGCCGTGCGAGGCGGTCCGCATCAAATCCCTGGGTCGTCATCACTTTTCCTTCGATCTCGTCACGGGTGCGTCAACCCCGCTCTTCGAGCGGGAACGACTCACCCTACGCGGTGTCAGTCCCATAAGCTCATCGCCGCGTAGGGTGCATCCATGATGCACCCTTGTCACCCCTGACGCGGTTCAATCACCAGCTTGCCCACGGCCTTGCGGTCGGCGATGTGGCGGATCGCCTTGCCGCCATCCGCCAGACTGTAATGCCCGGACACGAGCGGCTTGATCCGCGCTTCCAGCACCCAGTCCATGATGGTTTTCATGTCGTTCTCATAGGTCTTGGGCTCGCGCCGCGTGTACTCGCCCCAGAACACCCCGACCAGCGAGGCCTGCTTCAGCAGCGCAAGGTTCAGCGGGATCTTGGGGATCTCGCCCGCCGCGAACCCGATTACCAGATGCCGCCCGCGCCAGCCGATGGAGCGAAACGCCTTCTCGGTCAGCTCTCCGCCAACCGGATCGTAGATGATATCCGGCCCTTTGGGGCAGATCTCCTTCAGCTTGGCGCGGAAGTCCCCCTCGCCATAGTTCAGCAGCATGTCCGCGCCGCGTTCCTTGCAGACCGCGAGTTTCTCGTCTGAGGAGGCCGCCGCGATCACGGTCGCACCGCCGGCCTTCGCCAGTTCCACTGTCGCAAGCCCCACGCCACCGGCCGCACCCAGCACCAGAATCGTCTCGCCCGCCTGCAATTGCCCCCGGTCAAAAATCGCGTGATAGGAAGTCCCGTAGACGATGTTTAGCGAGGCCGCCACGTCATGGCCGATCCCTTCCGGCGAGATCTGCGTCTTCTCGACATCCGCCACGACTTCTTCCGCAAAAGCCCCG
>JBCDID010000301.1:0-4855 GCA_038749355.1 Pseudomonadota bacterium
GGAAAGGGGACCTCGTGCGACGTGCACTGGTCGCGAGGGGCATCGAAGATGTCGAGATCCGTCCCATTGTCACCTCTCCGCCACGCTCTCGTCGGCGCGTCGCGTTATCTGCGAAACGAACCCGCAAGGGTGCAGTGATCGGCCTCAACGCGATCGGGACGAACACGATCCTACCGATCGATACCTGCGGGGTCGCTACGCGGCCGATCACCGATGCGCTGCCAAGCCTTGAGCGGCTCGTCATGGCCGGTGCCAGCCGCTCGGGCACAATGCGGCTGACGGTGACCGACACGCTGGGCGGGCTAGATGTCGCCGTGGAGGGTGGCAAGCCGGTGGAGGGCGGGCTCTACGGCGAGCTGATCGCGATCTCAGCGACCTCGGACTTTGCTCGGTTGTCCTGGGAGGGGGAGGTCGTCGTCGTCCGGCGCGCACCGGAGATCCAGATCGGTTCCGCGCTCGTGCAGCCCCCGCCGGGCGGGTTTCTGCAGGCAACCGCTTCTGGCGAGGCGGCGCTCTGGGCCGGAGTTCGCGAAGCGGTCGGGGATGCGCGCCGGGTCGCGGATCTCTTTGCCGGAGCCGGTACGTTCTCGCTGCCCTTGGCCCAACGTGCCGAGGTGCATGCGGTCGAGGGTATTTCGGAGGCGCTGGAGGCGCTGGATACCGCCTGGCGACGGACCGAGGGGTTGAAGAAGATCGGCACTGAGACGCGGGACCTGTATCATCGCCCGCTCCTGCCAATGGAGTTCAAGCCCTTTGACGCGGTGGTGCTGGACCCGCCCCGCCAGGGTGCTCGGGCGCAGTGCGAGCATCTTGCCAAGGCTGAGGTCAAACGGATCGCCGCTGCAAGCTGCAATCCGGCGACGTTCGCCCGCGATGTTCGGTTGCTGATCGATGGCGGCTACCAGCTCGACTGGGTGCAACCCATCGACCAGTTCCTGTGGTCACCCCATGTGGAGTTGATTGCCGCTCTGTCCCGCAAGTAGGCTGAGGTCAGCCCGCGCTTCGGGGCCCTCCAAGTGCCGTGGCCTTACGGAATGACCTTGCCGGGGTTCATGATGCCGTTCGGGTCCAGCGCTGCCTTGATCCGGGCCATCATCGCCAGCTTGCCGGGCGAGGTGTTGCGCGCAATCGTGTTCAGCTTGCTCAGCCCAACGCCGTGCTCGGCGGAGACGGATCCGCCCACGTCCTTTATGCCGACCTCGACTGCACGGGTCACGGCGTCGGCCAACTCGGGCCCAATCGGTGCCTCACGGCCAATTGTAAGGTGCAGGTTCCCGTCCGCGAGATGGCCCATCGCTGAAAGGACAAGTGCTGGATCAGTCTCGGCCAGATGCGCTTGCAGGCGCGCCACATAGCTGTCCAGTGCGGTGACAGGCAGCGAGACGTCGTACCAGAGCTTGTGCGGCAGCACCCGTTCAACCGCAAAGCTGTCTTCGCGGATGCGCCAGATCTCATCGGCCTCGCGGGTGCTCTGCGCAATGACGGCATCAAGTATCGTGCCGTTCTCCATCCACGGTTCAAGCAACGTCGCCGCGTCCTCGAGAGCTCCCTCTATCTGGTAGACCACGTAGCAGGGCGCATTACAGAAGCCGATAACGTGATCCAGTCCGCAGGCATTCGCGATGATCCGGGCGTACTCGGCCCACATGATTTCGGCGAACTGCAACTTGCGAGCGTCCTGCAGCGCGCGCATGACCCGGGTCGCATGCTCTGCGGAGGGGATTGCCGCCAGCACGACCTGTCCGGGTTTGTCTGCGTTTATCAGGCGGATGGTGACCTCGGTCACCACGCCAAGCGTGCCCTCCGCACCGCAAAGAAGTTGCTTCAGATCATAGCCTTCATTGTTCTTGGTCACCCGCACCAGGTCCGAGAAGATCGAACCATCCGGCAGAACGGCCTCCATGCCCAGAAGGCGCTGCCGCATCATCCCGTTACGAAACGCCTCCATCCCGCCTGCGTTGGTCGAAACGAGCCCGCCGATCGTGGCGCTGCCGCGTGCGGCAAGGTCGATGCCGGGCGAAAGCCCGTGTTTGGCTGCTGCCTCCTGGAGGGTCTCAAGCGTCACCCCGACGCCGATGGTGGCGACGCGTTCAACGGCATCAATCTCCAACCGGTCGAGGCGATCCGTCAGAAGGACGATCTGTCCGGGTTCCGAAACAGCGGCCCGGGCCAGTCCCGTGCGTCCGCCATGCGTGATCAGCGGAACGCCAGCGGCGCCGCATGCGAGCACGATGCCCGCGACCTCGTGCACGTCACCGGGCCGGACAGCAAGGCCCGCTGCCAGATTTTCCGGATCAACGCCAGGATCTATCAGTGCAACCTGATCTTCCGTGAGCAGGTATGCTTCGCCGACCACGGCTCTGAGCGCATCCAGCAGTTGGGTATCGAGTGCCATGCCAACTCCGCAGGGCTTGTGGTGTCCAAAGCGCCAGGGGCGCCTGGTTTGTTCATACCCGAACCGCCTCAATCCCGAAACACTTCGACTGCGGGCGCAACATTGCCGATCCGTTGTGCGCCAACCGACCTTAGAGACTGGTGAAGAACTTGCCGCCGGGTGACAACGTGAAGATCTCGCAGCCGTCTTCGGTGACGCCGACCGCGTGTTCGAACTGGGCCGAGAGCGACTTGTCCCGCGTCACGGCTGTCCAGCCATCGGCCAAAGTCTTCGTCTGCGGTGCGCCGAGGTTCACCATGGGCTCGATAGTGAAGAACATGCCCGGGCGCAATTCGGCACCTTCTCCCGGCCGGCCATAGTGCAGCACATTCGGCGCATCGTGGAACACCCGCCCCAACCCGTGACCGCAGAAATCCCGCACGACGGAGCAGCGCTCGCCCTCGGCATAGGACTGGATGGCATAGCCGATATCGCCAAAGGTGTTACCGGGCTTCACGGCCTCTAACCCGCGCATCAGCGACTCATGCGTCACTTCAATCAGCCGCGCGGCTTTGCGGTTGGCACGTCCGGCCACGTACATCCGCGAGGTATCGCCGTGCCATCCGTCGACGATGACGGTGACGTCGATGTTCAGGATATCGCCGTCCTTCAGCTTTTTCGGCCCCGGAATGCCATGGCAGACCACGTGATTGACCGAGATGCAGGAGGCGTGTGCATAACCGCGATAACCGATGGTGGCCGAGGTCGCCTCCGCCTCCTCGACAAAGTCCCGGATCCGGTTGTCCAGATCTTCCGTCCGCACGCCCGGTTCCACAAAGGGTCCGATCATGTCGAGGCAGCGGGACGCCAATTGCCCGGCCGCGTGCATTCCGGCGAAATCTTCGGGCGCGTAGAGCCGGATGCCCTCCGGCGTGCGCCGCTCCCGGCCTTTGGCCAGGGCGCTTGTCTCTTTCATCATCTACGTTCGCGCGCTCACGTTCTGCACGGAGACCGCGCGCTCCAACCTGATTCGTGTTGTGTCCAGTGTACAGCGATATGCGATGGCTTCGACACCCATGGCCGTGGCACGCTCATATGCCTCCAGATAGGACGGGTCGATGTCTCCTGCCAGTGCGAAGCGCTCACAATCGTTGCGCTGGATGCAGTAGACCATCACGGCACGGTTCCCGCGGGCGACCTCCGCGGCGAGATCATCGAGATGCCGCGCGCCTCGGGCCGTCACTGAATCCGGGAATTCGGCCAGTCCGGGTTCCCTAACAAGATGACAATTCTTCACCTCAACATAACAATCCGGGAGATTGTTCGATTTCAGCAAATAATCGACCCGGCTGCGGGAGCCATACCGCTGTTCGGGCAGGATGGTGTCGTAGCCTGCAAGCTCGGGGATCTGACCGACACGCAGGGCTTCGCCGATGACCTTGTTCGGCACGCCCGTGTCGATCCCGACCACGGTCCCGCCGACTTCCAGCAGCCGCCAGGTGAACTTCAGCTTGCGTTTCGGGTCGTCATTGGGCTCCAGCCAGACCTTCAGCCCCGGCATGTTCAGCCCCAGCATCGCGCCCGGGTTGGCGCAATGGGCGGTCACCACCATCCCGTTCGCCAACTCGACATCTGCGAGGAAGCGCTTATACCGGCGCACGAGCGTGCCGGGGACGAGAGAACAGCCAAACTCCATGGTCCCCTGCTATACGAGGACGAGGTTAATGCAATGAACCAACCGACCGCTGCCATGATCGTGATCGGCGATGAGATCCTGTCGGGGCGGACGCGGGATTCCAATGCCAACCACCTGGCATGCGTGATGACCGAGATCGGCGTGCGCCTGACCGAAGTGCGCATGGTTGCCGATGATCCGGAGGCGATCAAAGGCGCTGTCAATGCGCTGCGTGCGGCCAATACTTACGTCTTCACATCTGGTGGCATCGGCCCGACCCATGACGACATTACCGCCGACTGCATCGCCGTGGCGTTCGGCGTTCCGATCGATGTGCGCGCGGACGCCCGGGCGATCCTTGTGAAGCACTACGAGGGGACTGGGCGCGAATTGAACGAAGCCCGTTTGCGCATGGCCCGGATCCCCGACGGGGCAGAGCTGATCGAAAACCCGATCTCGGGCGCGCCGGGGTTCCGGCTCGGTAATGTTCACGTCATGGCCGGCGTTCCTGCGATCTTCGAGGCCATGGTCGCGACCGTCCGGCCGACGCTGCAGGGCGGGCCGAAGGTTCTGAGCCACTCGCTGCGCTGTGAGATCGGGGAGGGGGATCTGGCCGGGCCGCTCGGGGTCGCCGCCGAGGCGTTCCCCGATGTCTCCATGGGTTCCTACCCGTTTGGCGGCGGGGCCGGGGCCATCCTGGTGTTGCGCACGGCCGACCGCGCGCGTCTTGCGGAAGCTGTAGAGATGCTCCGCGCGTCACTGGTTCCGTTGGGTGGGGTGCAGTCCGAGACACTTCCCGAGTAAAC
>JBCDID010000302.1:0-4848 GCA_038749355.1 Pseudomonadota bacterium
CGCCTCCGGCGAGAAATCCGTCACGGAGCTGGAGGACCTCCTGTCCGCGCGTCAGGCAGCCGTGTCCCAGCAACTGGCCCGCTTGCGGCTGGAGGGGCTCGTTACCTATCGCCGCGAAGGCAAAGCGATGTACTACAGGCTCGGCGACGCGCGCGCGAAGCGCATGATCGAGACGGTCTACGACATGTTCTGTAAAAAGGACGGCGCTTAGGACCCACCCGGGCCTGCAGCCTTTTGGGAGGAAGGCGGCATGGATCTGATCGAAGCCGGGGTGGCAGCCCCGATGATCGGCCTTGCGGGTGGGATCTTGCTGGGCCTTGCTGCGCGCCGGGGGCGGTTCTGTACGCTGGGTGCCATCGAAGATGCGCTCTACGGGCAAAGCTGGGACCGTATCCGGATGTGGGCTGTCGCGCTGGGTGTGACGATCCTCGGCACCTTTCTCGCCTCGCACCTTGAGCTCATCGACCGGTCCGTCACGCTTTATGCGCAGCAAAGCTGGAACCCCGTGGCCAGCATCGCGGGTGGGTTGATCTTCGGCTACGGCATGGCGATTGCCGGCAATTGCGGCTACGGCGCGCTGGCACGACTGGGCGGCGGGGATCTGCGCTCGCTGGTGATCGTGATCGTCATGGGCGTCACGGCTTATGCGGTGATCAGTGGCCCATTGGCGGAACTGCGGCTTTATCTTTTCCCGGTCGAGATCCGCGCGGGCGGCGACGCCATCGGTTATGCGGATCTTCTGGCGGAGCGTCTGGGTGTCTCTCCACTCCTCCCCGCCATGGCCGTTGCACTGGCCTTCTGGCTCTGGGCGTTCAGCGACCGCGAGTTTCGGGCCGACAAGGCGCAGGTCGGATGGGGTGTCATGGTGGGCCTCGCGATCCTGTCGGGTTGGCTGGGCACCAGCTACGTGGCCAGCCACAGCTTCGACGTCGTCATGGTCGAGTCCCACGCGTTCACGGCCCCGTCGGGTGAGACGATCCTCTACCTCATGACGGCGAGCGCTGGCGGCGGGCCGGGCTTTGCCATCGGGTCGGTGCTGGGTGTCGTAATCGGAGCACTGCTCGGCAGCGTCTCCAAGGGGCACTTCCGGTGGGAGGCCTGCGACGATCCTGGAGAGCTGGGCCGTCAGCTCTATGGTGGCGCGCTGATGGGGGTCGGCGGAGTGCTGGCGGTGGGATGTTCCGTGGGTCAGGGTCTGACTGCGTTCTCAACCTTGGCTTTCAGCGCCCCCGTCGTGCTCGCCGCGATCTTTGCCGGGGCCGCATTGGGATTGCGCCAGTTGATCCAGGGGTTCGAACCTATCTGAGCGCGCGATCTGTGTGGCGCCCGGCGTACTGGATGCGGTAGCTATCCTTGGATCGCATTCAGAGAGGACACAGCATGAAGATCGCGTTTCTCGGCCTCGGCACCATGGGCAAGCCAATGGCGGAACGACTGAGCGCACAGCATCAGGTCGCGGGCTGGGATATTGCTCCGGACGCGCGTGCCGCGTTCCCGGGGGGTGTCGCGGAGACTGCCGACGCTCTGACGGATGCGGAGGTCGTCGTGACCATGTTGCCCGAGGGGCAGCATGTCAGCGAGGTCTACCGCACCCACGTTCTGCCGCGCGCCCAGCCCGGTACCTTGCTGATCGATTGTTCGACGATTGATGTCGATACAACGCGTCTGCTTGCGGATGAGGCGGCAAAGCAGGGGCTTCAGATGGTGGATGCGCCTGTTTCCGGCGGCGCGGAAGGGGCCGCCGCAGGTTCGCTCAGCTTCATGGTGGGCGGGGAAGAGGCCGCCTACGATTGTGCCCAACCGATCCTGGGCGCCATGGGCTCCAAGGTCGCGCACTTCGGTGCCGCGGGCGCGGGTCAGGCGGCCAAGGCCTGTCACAACATGATCTGCGGGATCACGGCGCTGGGGGTGTGCGAAGCGTTCGCCCTCGCCGACGGGTTGGGTCTCGACGCGGAGAAGTTCTATGCACTCTGCCAGGGAGCGGCCGCGCAAAGCTGGATCCTCGAGAACCGCTGCCCCGTGCCCGGTCCTGCTGCCTTGGCGCCCGCCTCCAACGGCTATGCCCCCGGTTTTGCCGCGCGCCTGATGGCCAAGGATCTGCGTCTGGGCCAGATGGCGGCGAATGCATGCGGGCAGGGGACACCGTTTGGTGCCGAGGCTGCCCGGCGCTTCACCGAGTTCGCGGAAGCGGGTGGCGGTGATCTGGACTTCTCGGCGATCTACCGCACCATACGGAACGCCGATTAGCGCGTCCTCGGAGTTCACTCCAATGCGGTGATCAGTCCGGACTGCCGATCGCCGAGATCGTTGACGCGCCTCATCTCGTCCAAGAGCTCGCGCCGCAACCGCCTCAGGACGGACGCATGTGCCGGGTCGCCCGCGAGGTTGGTCATCTCGCACGGATCAGCCCCGATATCGTAGAGCTCCTGAAACCCGTCCTCCTGAACGATCAGCTTCCAGTTCCCGCTGCGCCAGGCCCGTTGTTGAATGGGAACGTGCAGACCGAAATGCTGCATCATCACACCCGGACGCGTCGGCGGATTTTCTGGTTCGAGAAAACTGCCGAGATCGCGGCCAGGGAGCGCGTCCGGCCCGGATAGCTCCGCCAAGGACAGCAGGGTCGTCGTGATGTCCAGGTTGGTGACGGCATCGGGGACCTCCAGTTGCTCCGGTATCCCCGGGCCCCGCAGCAACATCGGGATGCGAACGGTTTCTTCGACCAGCAGGCTGCCCTTGTTGGCGACGCGCCCGTTCGAGGCCACCGCGTCACCATGATCGGCGCACACGACGACGATTGTTTGGTCCGCAATCCCCGCCTCATCGATGGCGTCGAGAACACGGCACAGCGCAGTCTCGACCAGAAAGGCCTGTTCTACACTGCGTTGCGCCAAGAGTTTCCAATCAGCATCCTCAAGCCCCAGCCCCTTCCAGCTATCCCGATAGGCCGCATGGTGCGCCGGTCGGTAGCGCAGATCCGACCAGAAATTTGCTGGCCGCAGGTCCGTGTCCGCTGGGAACCGGCCCTGATAATCCGTCGGCACCATGTAGGGCGGATGTGGCCCCCAGGGATCCACGCGCACAAAGAAGGGCTCGTCCGCGTGTTTCCGAATCCAGCGTCGCGCGAGGTCAGCGACAAAGAACGCTTCGTGCGTCTCCGCCTGTCCATCGAGCACCAGGGCGCCCGCCTCGAACTCCGGCCAGTCTGACAGTTGCCGCAAGGACCACCGGGTGCCGCGGGGCGCCAGTGACTCGCCGGGCAACTCGACCTCGACGACGGGCTCCGGAAGCTGGTGGCGATCCAGGCAATCCGCATATTCCGGCGCGGCATAAGGATAGCCGTAGCCCGGCAGCGACCATCCCTCAAAGCCGAACCGGCCAGCGTCAGAGTGGTTGTCGAGATGCCATTTGCCGAACCAAGCCGTGCGATAGCCGCCAGCGGCGAACGCCTTCCGCACAGTCCAGTCGTCAGGGCTCAGCCCGGGTCGGCCGCCGAACCGTCCATCGTTCTCGGTCACGCCGTGGGTGTGTGGATAGAGGCCCGTCAGCATGCTCGCCCGTGCCGGTGAGCAGATCGGCAGCACCGTGAAGGCGTTCGTGAACCGTATCCCCGTGTCCGCCATCCGCGCCTGCAGCGGCAGGGTCGTCGTCAACGGCCCGCGGTTTGCCAACGGGTGCTGATCCATGCAGATCCAGACAACGTTGGGCGGGCGAGTCATCCCTTCAGGCGGAGGTTATCCGGATCGTACACGTGCGGATTGTGCCGTATCGCTGCCCGATGAGCGCCGAAGGCCTGCACGTGGCACGCACCGCCCATCGGCAGCGCACCATGTGCGATGTACCCCAGCGCGATCAGCTTGCCTGTTCGGTAGCCCTGAGTAACCGAGGTGAGGTATCCGACAACCTCCCCGTTCAGCAGGATCGGATCGGAGGGCAGAGGTTCGGGCCCCGGATCTGTGATCTCGACGCCAATGAACTCCCAGTCGGCCGTCGACTGCGATTGTTCGTGGACCGCGTCGCGCCCGGTGAACGCGCTCTTGGTAAGGTTTGCGAATTTCCCAAGTCCTGCATCAAAGAGTGTGTACTCGGTGCCGAAGTCGGCGCCCCAGCCATGGTAGCCCTTCTCGATCCGCATGGCGTTCAGGGCGTAGGAGCCGAAATCGCAGATGCCGTGCTCTGCCCCGGCCTCCCGGATCGCGTCGTAGATCGTCGGCAGGTCTGCCGATGCGAGGTGCAGTTCCCACCCCAATTCGCCCACATATGAGACGCGCAGCGCCGTCACGGGTACGCCTGCGACCTTGATCTCGGCCACGCTGAGCCAGGGGGCGGCGGTGGCAGAGAGGTCAGAGTCGGTCAGCCCGGCTAGAACCTCCCGAGACATTGGTCCCATGACCAGCAACGCGGCATCATGTGCGTAGCCTTTGGTGAGCGTCACGCCGCTATCGGGCAGTTGCGCATTCAACCAGTCGAAATCGCGATCGATGGCCAGCGTCGGGCCGCACAACAGGAACCGGTCCTCGCCAAGCCGTGCAATCGTCGCCTCGGACCAGATGCGCCCCTTGTTTGTGAGCATGTAGGACAGACGGACCCTCCCCACGGCGGGCAAGCTGCCGCAGAACACCTTAGACAGGTAAGTGGCCGCCCCCGGCCCCGCGACCGCGTACTTGGTGAAGCCGCCATGGTCCATGACGCCCACGGCATCGCGGACGGTCTCGCATTCCGCGCGGACCGCTGCATGCCACGGCTCCTCGTGGAAACTGAGCGCGCCCGTGTTCCTCGCGCCAACCCGCTCGAACCACATGGCCCGTTCCCAGCCGCCGATCTGCCCCATGACCGCGCCGCGCTGGCAAA
>JBCDID010000303.1:0-4800 GCA_038749355.1 Pseudomonadota bacterium
CATGACGCGCGAGGAATTCCACAAGCTGTTCAAGGCGCCGGGGCCGGTTGTGTTGCCGGTGATCCATGTGCTGGACACGGATCAGACGGCCGAGAATATCCGTATCCTGATCGGTGAGGGTGCAGCCGGCTGCTTCCTGATCAATCACGACTTCGGTGTCGAAGAGTTCCTGCCTATTATCCGGGAGGTGCGCGCGGCGTTTCCGGCGCTCTGGATGGGAGTGAACTTCCTCGCCGTGACAGGGCAGAAAGCGTTCCCCGTCATGGGCCGCTTGGCCCGCGAGGGCTGCGAGATCGATGCCTACTGGGCGGACGATGCACGCATTGACGAGACCGCCCAGGACCTGTCCGAGGCCGAGGAGATCGCCTGGATCCGCTGGCGCACCCGTTGGGACGGGCTCTATTTCGGCGGGACAGCTTTCAAGAAGCAGCGCCCCGTGGACCCTGCTCTCTGGGAGGATGCCGCGCGCGAGGCGGTCGAGTTCATGACGGTCGTGACAACCTCGGGCGTCGCCACTGGCGAGGAGACCGAAATCGACAAGGTCGCCGCCTTCCGCGAGGGCATCGGTGATGCGCCGCTGGCCCTGGCCTCCGGCATCACGCCCGAGAATGCGCACACCTACCGCGACGTGGACGCCTTCATGGTCGCCACAGGGGTCAATCGTGAAGGCGATTTCTACAATATCGACCCGTCCCGCCTGGCGGTACTGATCAAGGCGACGAGAGAAATCGGGCGTGGATAAGGGCCCCCGCGACGATCGGTGGTACCTAAAGCTCATGGCGCCGAACACCAAGGGCGAGAAGTTCGCGTGGCTCGACCCGACGTCCATCTACATCAACGGTGCGGCGTTTCACGACCTGCTGGACGACCTCTGCGCTGATCTGGACGGCATCGAGGCGGATGTGGTCGCGGGGCTCGACGCCATGGGCTTCGTTCTCGGTGCCGCGCTGGCGGCCCGGCTGGGCGTGGGCTTCCTGCCGATCCGCAAGGCGGGAAAGCTCTGCGTTGACACGGACAGTGCGAGCTTCACCAATTATTCGGGCCGCACACAGGATATGGAGATGCGACTGCCGGCCTTCGCCCCCGGCACCCGCGTGTTGCTGGTCGACCAGTGGATCGAAACCGGCGGGACCATGGAAGGCGCGATTGCCCTCGTGCATCAGCAGAAGGGCGAGGTGGCGGGACTGGTGGCCATCGCCATTGAGAGCACCGAGCGGGCCAAGCGTTTGTCCCAGACCTACCGCACAGCCAGTGCCGTGGTTCCGGGCTCCCGCTGGCAGGCGGAATGCGACGCGCAGACCCTCTCCAGCTTCGCGGACTACCGGCCCGAAATGGCGTTTCCTGCTCTGAAGGGCTGACTCAGCCTTTCCTCCGTCGCCACGCGATCAGTTGCGCGATGATGGATACCGCGATCTCGTGTGGGTCGATGGCGCGCAGGTCCAGCCCGGCAGGAGATACCAGATCCGCCAGCCGCTCCTTGGATACGCCTTCTGCAGCCAGCCGATCTCGCAGTGCGTCCGCCTTGCGGTGGCTGGCGACCATAGCGATGTAACTCGCTGGACTGGCCAGCGCCGCCCTCAGCGCGTCCAAGTCGCCGGTTCCCTGCGAGGCCACCACGATGGCATCCGCGTCCATTGCTGCGTCTGCCGCCAAGCCCTGCGTGATCGCATAGCCCATCAGCGCCCCATGCGCCGCCACTGCTCGCGCGATCGGGGTGTCGCCGATTACCGCAAGGTACAGCGGCAACAGGTAGGGTTCGATGAAGACGTCCACGGTCCCGCCCGATGGGCAGCCCGACTTATGCACTTCGATATCCGGCTCGGATCCGGCCGCCTCGCGGGACGGGCGCACGCTGATCATGCGGGCGGCTCCCGTGCTGAGCACCTCCGATGCGGCCCGGGTGACGGCTCCACGCACGCAGCCACCGCCCAGATGCCCCATGATCTCGCCCTCGGCAGTCAGAACCGCCTTTGCGCCCGCCTTGGCCGAGGTCAGGTCAGCCGTCCGCACGACCGTCGCCACGCAGAACGGCGCGCCAGTGGCCCGCAGCTCCTGAATGACGTCTAGGATCTCGAACCGGGTCACAGTCGGGCGAACTCCCCTTCCAGCGCGCCGAGCGCCTCAATGGTGTTCGCGGGCAGGTGCGCGTCCAGATGGGGCAGGGCGGCGGTCATGCCCTTCGCGACAGGCGCGTAGTCGCGCCAGCCCTTCAGAGGGTTCAGCCAGACGATCCTGTGTGCGCGTCTGCGGAGCTTCGCCAGCGCGGCCCCCAGATCGGCCGCTGGCGAAGTGCAGTACCCGTCGGAGAGGATCACCACGACTGTCCGCCCATTCACGGCCCGTGCAGCATAGCTGTCATTGAATTGAGCGACAGCACCCGCAATGTCCGTGCCGCCCGCGAAGCCCTCGGCCATCAGGCTCAGCCGCCCTGCCGCGCGCAGGCTGTCATGGTCGCGTAGCGCAGGCGTCACCCGCATCAGCCGCGTGTGGAACAGATAGGCATCCGTGCGCGTGTCGGCGCTGACCAGCCCCTTGAGGAAGGCGAGAAACACCCGTGCATAGACGGTCATCGACCCCGACACATCGCAGAGCCCCACGATCTTCAGCGGTCGGTCGGGCCGGTGACGTTTGAACAGATCCAGCGGCTCGCCGCCGCGTGCGAGGCTCGCCCGGATGGTCCGCCGCATGTCCAGCTTGCGACCGCGCAACGCCGCCCGATGTCGTCGGGACCGGCGGTCCCTCAGCGCCTTGGCCAGCCGTCCGGCAACTCGTTCGGCCTCGCGCAGGCTTTCATCATCCATAAGTTCCCGCAGGTCGCGTCGGGTCAGATTCTGCGTGCGCGTCGCGATCAGGCGACCATCGGTTCCCTCCGCCTCACCGTCGCCACCGTCAGGGCGCGCGTCATCGCTATCGCCACCGCCGCCCGTGTCCTCGCCCATGTGGCTCTGCCAGAGCGTCGGTCGCGCCGACTGTGTGCGGATATGGTCGGCCTTCACCTCAGCGTGGCGCTGCTTGCCCACGTTGAACCAGTAAGCGTCATAGAGGTCGTCGAACTTCTGCCAGCCGTCATGGTCCGGGACGAGCAGGGCCTTCAGCGCCATGCGCGCCTCGTCCCGGTGGGTGGCGTCGACAGCGGCCAGCGCCGCGAGCGCATCCTCGGCCTCCCGCGGCCCGGCCCGCAGACCGTTCATGCGCAGATGCGCCATGAAGCCTGCCATGCGCTCGGCAGGGCCGGTGGCCTGTGCGGGAAACCGGGTCGCCTTCATGCAGCCTTGCCCACGATCCGGGCCAGCACTTCCGGCGGCACCGCGTCCCGGTCAGCGGCAGTTTTCAGCAGGCAGACGAGTGTTGCTGCCACGGTCTCGGGGTTCTCAGAGAGATCGTTGATGCCGAGCCCCGATAGTGCCGCCGCCCAGTCCAGCATCTCGGCGATACCGGGGACCTTCTCAAGCTCTTCGCGGCGGATGGCTTGGACCGTATGGATGATCTGGGTCGCCAGCCGTCCCTCGATCCCCGGCGCGCGGGCTTTCAGGATCGCGAGCTCCGTCGCCCGGTCGGGATAGTCGATACAGGAGTAGAGACACCGGCGGCGGAGCGCGTCCGACAGCTCCCGCGTACCGTTGGAGGTCAGGATCACCATGGGCTGTACCGTGGCCGTGATGGTCCCAAGCTCGGGCACCGTGATCTGCCCCTCGGCGAGGATCTCCAGCAGGTAGGCCTCGAACGCCTCGTCGGCCCGGTCGATCTCGTCGATCAGCAGAACCGGTGGTGCGTCCTGCGTGATCGCCTCCAGGAGTGGCCGCTTCAGGAGGTACTTGTCCGAGAAAACGGCGTCCTCGCGATCCGCATCGGAGGCCCGCAGGGCCAGCAATTGTCGCTGGTAGTTCCACTCGTAGATCGCCTGAGAAGCGTCCAGCCCTTCATAGCACTGCAACCGGATCAGCTTCGCATCTCTCACGGCGGCGAGCGCCTTCGCCAGATCGGTCTTGCCGACTCCGGCGGGCCCCTCGAGCAGCAAGGGGCGACCCAGCACTAACGACAGATGCAACGCCATGGCCAAGCCGTCCGAGGCAACATAGGCGGCTTCGGCCAACTGTCCCTGAAGCGCGGAATGACTCACCTTTCCGCTCCCTTCATCTTGCCGGAAGTACCTCGAGGTGGGTTTGGGAGGGGCAGCGCCCCTCCCAACTGGTCGTCGCGCGCCAGCGCGGCGAAACGCTTAAGCATGCAGATCCAGCTTGTTGGCCGTCTGCCAGATCCGCCAATGGTCGTGCGGCATGTGGCTCTGGGTCAGACCGAACGGCCGGAAGGCATCGTGGACAGCATTCGAGAAGCACGGCACACCGCCCACATTCGGGCTCTCGCCCACGCCCTTCGCCCCGATCGGGTGATGCGGCGAGGGCGTCGTGGTGTGGTCGGTCTCGTAATGCGGCGTCTCCCACGAGGTCGGGATGAAGAAGTCCATCATCGTCGCCGTCTTGTGGTTGCCGTCCTCGTCATAGGCGATCTCCTGACCCATGGCGATGGCCAGCGCCTCGGTCAGCCCGCCATGGACTTGCCCCTCGATGATCATCGGGTTGATCCGCGTGCCGCAATCGTCCAGCGCGTAGAACTTGCGGATGTCCGCCTCGCCCGTGTCCACATCGATATCCAGCACGCAGATATAGGCCCCGAACGGATAGGTCATGTTGGGCGGATCGTAGTAGCTGACTGCCTCCAGCCCCGGCTCGATCCCCGGGATCGCCTGGTTGTAGGCAGCAAAGGCGATCTCCTTCATGGTCTTGAACCGCTCCGGCGCGC
>JBCDID010000304.1:0-4800 GCA_038749355.1 Pseudomonadota bacterium
CCCAGATGAACGAGGACGCGCGCCGCGACAACCACGGCAGGCCAAGGAAATAGATCCCGGGCTCCGTCGAGATCCCCCGATGGTGCTGCGGCCTCCCCTGATCGTCCAACGCGCCCTCGGGCAACCAGCCGAAGTCCAGTGCATAGCCCGTGGCCCAAAGGATCGTGGTCACATTGACCTCCTTCAGGTCCAGTTCACGAACCGGGTTGATGAGGCAATCGGGGTCGGACGGGAAGATGCGGGCCTCCGGCTCCTCCGGCAGATCGAGCCCGTTCGCGGCTGCATAGGCGTCCGCCCCATCCAGCATGGCGAGGAAGTTCGCGTCGCCCGCCGCGACATTGCGCACCAGATCCGGGGCGAAACGCATCACGCCATCCGAGCAGCCCTCCGCCATACCGGTCAGGATGATGCCTCTGTGGGCGAGGTTGCGAAAGTCCACGGTCTCGCCGCCGCGCGCACCGCTCACGGCGATGGTGATGTGGGCGGTTCTGGGGTCGAGCGTGGGCGCGTCCCATTCGCCCAACACGCCCAGCCACCAACAATAGTCTATGCCACGATACGCGCGGGGCGGGCGGTTGTGCGGGCCGACCGAGAGGTAGACCTGACGCCCGGAGGCCTGCAACTCATCCGCAATCTGGCTGCCGGACGACCCCGCGCCCACCACGACCACGTTGCCCTCCGACAATTGTCCAGGGTTGCGGTAGTGCCGGGAATGGATCTGAGCGAGACCCGGGTGTTCGGGCACAATTGGCGGGATCACCGGGTTCTGAAACGGCCCGGTTGCGGCAACCACGTGGTTCGCGTCCCAGGACCCGCCGGACGTCTCGACCCGGAACCCCACTCGTGCGTCCAGACGGGTCACCCGCGTGACCTCGGTCCCGCAACGAATGGGCGCTTCCACATGCGTCGCGAAGTCCTCGAAATACTTCGCCACCCGGTCCTTGGCTGCGAAGCTGTCAGGGTCAATGTCCGTGAACTCCAACGTCGGGAACCGGTCATGCCAGGCGGGGCCATTCGCCACCAGCGAATCCCATCGCCGGGTCCGCCAGCTTTCGGCAATCCGGTCGCGCTCGAGCACGACATGGGGCACGCCCTCCAACGAAAGATGGGCACTCATGGCCAGCCCTGCCTGCCCTGCCCCGACTACGACCGTGTCGATAACCTCGTGCGCCATCTGCCAATCCCCTGACCTCGACGCCTCAAGTTAGAGGTGGTTTTCACGCCCGACGCAAGAGCACGTGCGCCCCATGGATTTCCGGGGCATCTCGCTGCTAAGGTCAGGGCAAATCAGACAAGGGGGCACCATGGCAAACCTGCTCGACGCCAAGACCATCGCGGAGTTCAACGACAAGGGCGCGACTGTCCTGCGGGGAGTCTTCAAGGATTGGGTGGATGTCCTGCGCGCGGGCGTGGATGCGAACATGAAGGATCCGGATCCCAACGCCCGCATCTACCGCGGAGAGAACGGCGGCGGGCGCTTCTTCGTCGACTATTGCAACTGGGATCGCATCCCAGAGTACCGGAACTTCATCTTCGACTCACCTGCTGCCGCTATTGGGGCGAAGCTGATGGGGAGCAGTACTGTGCAGCTCTTCCACGAACATGTGCTGGTCAAAGAGGCTCAGGCTGGCGTCCCAACGCCATGGCACCAAGACGCGCCCTATTATTGCGTCGAGGGGCCGAAGACGCTCAGCCTCTGGGTGCCGCTGGATGAAGTGCCGCGCGAGACGACGCTGGAATTCATCTCGGGCTCGCACAAGTGGGGCAAGTCCTACCGCCCGCAACGCTTCGACGGTTCGGCACTGAACGCCAATGACGGGCTTGAGGAAATTCCCGATATCAACGGCAATCGCGACGAATACGAGATCATCGGCTGGCCAGTCAGTCCCGGGGACGCGATTGCCTTCGATTACCGCACGATCCATGGAGCTCCGGCCAATTCCGGGCGCACGGTACAACGGCGTGCGTTCTCGCTGCGCCTTTTGGGTGACAACGTCCGCTTTGTGCGGCGCGAGGGGATCGTCACCTCACCACCCTTCAAGCAGGTCACGCTCCAGCATGGAGAGGCGCTCACTGGCGACGAGTTCCCGATGCTGATCGGCGGTTGAAGTCAGGGACGAAGCAAATGGAAGATCTGACGCCGCCACGCGACAGCCTCGATCCGATCGAAATCGCCTCGCGGGACGAGATCTGCGCGCGACAACTCGACCGTCTGCGCTGGTCGTTGGGACATGCCTACGCGAACTCTGCAGTATACAAGGCGAGTTTCGACAAGGCAGGTGTTCACCCGGATGATCTTCGCGCGCTGGAGGATCTGTCTAAGTTTCCGTTCACGGTGAAACAGGACCTGCGCGACAGCTATCCGTTTGGGATGCTGGCGGTGCCGCGGGAACAGGTGGCGCGCGTGCACGCCTCCTCCGGAACCACCGGCAAACCGACCGTGGTGGGGTATACTGCTGCGGACCTGGAGGTATGGGCGACGATGATCCAGCGCTCGCTGCGTGCCGCAGGCGGACGTCCTGGGGACATGCTGCACAATGCCTATGGCTACGGGCTGTTCACTGGCGGTTTGGGACTGCATGGCGGAGCGGAAAAGATGGGGCTGACGGTGGTCCCGATATCCGGCGGCATGACGGCCCGGCAGGTCACGCTTATCCAGGACTTCGAGCCCCGACTGATCACGGTGACGCCCTCGTACATGCTCTCGGTACTGGACGAGTTTCGGGCACAAGGCGTGGACCCACGGGAAACCTCGCTGGCGGTGGGCATATTCGGCGCTGAACCCTGGACCAATGCGATGCGCGCCGAGATCGAGGACGCGTTCGACATGCATGCCGTCGACATCTATGGATTGTCCGAGGTCATGGGGCCGGGGGTCGCACAGGAATGTGTGGAGACCAAAGACGGGTTGCACGTGTGGGAGGACCATTTCTATCCCGAGATCATCGACCCGGAAACCGGCACGGTGCTGCCGGATGGGGAGTTGGGCGAACTGGTCTTCACAAGCCTCACGAAAGAGGCCTTACCGATCATCCGCTACCGCACGCGGGACCTGACACGGCTGCTGCCCGGCACTGCGCGCTCCATGCGGCGGATCGAAAAGATCACGGGGCGGTCTGACGACATGATTATCTTGCGTGGCGTGAATGTCTTCCCGACCCAGGTCGAGGAGCAGATCCTACGCTGTGATGGCCTCGCGCCGCATTTCCAGATCGAGCTGACCCGTCCGGATCGGCTCGATGTGATGACAGTGTTCGTGGAGGCCACGGAAGCCGCTGCCTCGGCGGACGCACGCACGGCCTCCGGTCGGGAACTCGCGGAACACATCAAGGGCGTGATCGGCATCAGTGCCGCCGTGGATGTGAAAGAACCGGGCGAGGTCGAGCGGTCTCAGGGCAAGGCACGACGGGTGGTCGACAAGCGCGAACTCTGATCCCGTCTACGCCATCGTGTTCTGGATACTGGCTGCGGCGGTATCTGCCCATAGAGATCCCTAGAGAGTTCGAATATGTTATATTCCGCTCGGAATAGACATATTTTATCAATTACTTGATGTCTCTTTGCGTTCGAATACGGCCTATCGCACCCGCCATCATTGGTGAGTGCATTGGTGGATTTTTTCGACCAATGGTGGGCGCAAGTTGCCCGGTCCGGCATCTGTAGAGACGGATAGGGAGTGCAACGGGTGGGCAGCAAGAAATTGCTGACGACCAAGTTCGTGGAGACGGTCATGGAGCCGGGAAAGTATCCTGTTGGTGGCCGAGGCAACGGCATCTACCTGATCGTGGGCAAGCAGTTCAGCAAGCGGTGGGAAGTCCGCATCACCGTGAACGGTGTCCGCCGGACCTATGGCATTGGCTCAGCCAAGGAGGTGTCACTGGCTGAGGCGCGCGCTCGCGCGGAAGAGACGCGAGATCTGGCACGCGCCGGACGTGACTCCAAGTCAGCGAGGCAAGAGGATGAGATCCTGAGATTCGCCCAGGCCGCAGATATCGTCTTGGAACAGCGGGTCAAGCCGACCGCGAAGAACGCCAAGGCATACACACAGTGGATTGAGCCGCCCTACCCGGTGGATTCTGCCTCAGGCAAGGTCAAGCGCTCCGATGGCTTCAGCCTATCGAGTCTAGTGCATCGGACAGCAAAACGAGTGCGAACGCGTCAGCCCGAAAGTCATCCACCCGGAGCTGGCCCGGAGCCACACAAAAACATTCCGGCATGTCGTCCGTCCAAACATCCAGATCTCGCAGAACCTGAAACATTCCGTCGGCGGCGAGGTCCAGCAACATCTCACCAAGTTCCTCCGCCCCTCCATCTTCCACTGCAATTGGCAGGTCGACCGCATCACCGCTCCACGGTTCTCCCGCCTTCGCCGCCCGGACGAGTCCGGGGTTTGTCGGCAGGCTCAACCCATCCATTGGGAACACAAAAGCCTGTTGCCGATCAAGCATCGGGCTTCCCGGCACGGGGCTGCTGGCCACGGAAATGGCGTCCACCTGATGCGCAAACCGGAGCGGCAGGTCTGTCATACTCTCTTCAACCCCACCCAACGCCTCGGACTGCGCCGCCGTCAGACCAAGGTTTGTGTGGTTTGAGCGCACAAGGTTGCGCACCAAGGCAGTCAAGAAGCTCGCGTGAACCTGATTGCGCGTTTCCCCGACTGACCGAGTATGAGTGCAATCCAGCTGTTCTTTTGTGGAGAGCCTGGAGTGCCCCCATTGAAGTGGTCCGCTTGGAAGGTTCAGATGAACCGGAATTGGAACTCACCCCGTTTCTGGTCCGGCCTTTATGCGACCTTTCGGG
>JBCDID010000305.1:0-4790 GCA_038749355.1 Pseudomonadota bacterium
AGGAAGCCGAGCGGCGGGTTCTGATTTTGGAGAACCCGGGGCTGGAGGGCACCTCTAAGATCACCACATCGCTCTATTGCGGGGTGCAGTTGGTGACTCCGCGCGAAGTCGCGCCCGCCCACCGGCACACGCAGTCCGCCCTGCGCTTCGTGCTGGAGACCGAAGGCGGTTACACCACTGTCGGCGGTGAGCGTACCGAAATGGCGTTCGGCGATTTCGTCATCACTCCGAACTGGGAATGGCACGATCACGGCAACACCTCCGATGCGCCGACACTCTGGCTGGACGGATTGGATATCCCGGTTGTGCAGTTCCTCGACGCGTCTTTTGCGGAGGGCTATGGCGAAAACAGCCAGCCCGAGACGACACCGGCAGGAGATTCGCAGGCCCGGTACGGAGCAAACATGCTGCCCTTGGGGTACGAGGCAGTCACCCCGACCTCGCCGATCTTCAACTACCCCTATCTGCGATCCCGTGAAGCTCTGGAGCAGATGCGCCGGGCCGAGGCCTGGGATCCCTGCCACGGGTTGAAAATGCGATATGTGAACCCGGTGGATGGCGGTTGGGCCATGCCGACCATTGGGACCTGCCTGCAATTGCTGCCCAAGGACTTCGCCTCGGCACCTTATCGATCCACCGACGCGACTGTATTCGTAGGCGTCGAGGGTCGGGGCCGCACGCGCATTGGCGATCAGGTGTTCGACTGGGGACCGCGCGACGTGTTCGTGGTGCCGTCATGGCACGAGGTCACACACGAAACCCCAGAAGACGCAGTCCTGTTCAGCTACTCCGATAGACCAATCCAGGAGACGCTTGGCCTTTGGCGGGAGCGGCGCGGGAACATTTGAGCGCGATACAACTCTTCATCTTGCCAGAAGTACCTCGGAGCGCGAGGCAGAGCCTCGCCCGGGTCCGGAACGGACCCGAAGGCAACTGCGTCAGGCTTACTCGGCGGCGGTCCGGGCAGCTTGCAACCAGTTCCAGACCCGGATCGGGGTCGCCGGCATGTCGACATGGTGGACCCCCTGATCCCAGAGCGCGTCCAGAACGGCGTTTGTCGCCGCGGCCAGGGCACCCACGGTGCCTGCCTCACCACAGCCCTTCATCCCGATATAGTTGCGCGTCGAGGGCACCGGTTCCGGCACGAACGGCACCATTGGCACATCATCGGCGCGCGGCATGGCATAATCCATGAAGGAGGCCGCCAGAAGCTGGCCATCCTCGTCATAGACCACATGCTCCGTCAATGCCTGACCGATACCTTGCGCAACGCCGCCATGCACCTGGCCCGCGGCCAGCATGGGGTTCATCAGCGTGCCGAAATCATCCACTACGGAATAGCGGACACACTGGGTCACGCCGGTGTCGGGATCGACCTCGACCTCCGCCACATGGCAACCATTGGGATACGAGCGGCCCGGAAGTTCGCGTTCGGATTGCTGCGACAACAGATCCGTCAAACCCTTCTCCCGCGCCCGCACCGAGAGGGTCATGAGGTCAATTGTTCGGTCCGTACCCGCTACTGAAAACCTGCCGTTCTCCCAGACGAGGTCCGCACCCGCGACCTCGAGCTCGTCTTCGGCCAGCGGGCGCATCTTGGCCACCAGATCCTCCACCGTGCCATTGATCGCAGTGGACTGGGTCGTGACGGACCGAGACCCGCCCGTGCCGCCGCCAAACGGGATCAGCTTGTTGTCCCCCTGCTTCACACGGATCTTGTCGAAAGGAATACCGCCATGGGTGTGCAGGATCTGGGCATAGACCGTCTCGTGCCCCTGCCCGTTCGACTGGGTGCCAACATGAAGATCGACCATTCCGTCCTCGGCAAAACGGATCTCAGCGCTCTCGTTTGGCGCACCGAGGATCGACTCGATGTAGAAGCAAAGTCCTCGGCCCAGCAGCTTACCCCGGCCCGCCGCCTCGGCCCGGCGCGCGGCAAACCCGTCCCAGTCGGCCTCTTCCAGCCCACGGCTCAGCACCTTGTTGAAGTCGCCCACATCATAGTTCTCACCCGTGGGCGTCGCATAGGGAACCTGGTCGGGCTTGATGAAGTTGATACGGCGCAGTTCCGCCCCGTCCACGCCCAGTTCCCGCGCGGCCGTGTCCATGAAACGCTCGAGAGAGTACTGCGCCTCGGGCCGCCCCGCCCCGCGATAGGCATCTGTCGGGATCGTGTTGGTGTAGACCCCCTTGGTCTCCATCCATACGGTCTGGATGTCGTAGACGCCCGTCAAAACGCGGGAATAGAGCTGCGACTGCATGATCACGCCGAAGGGCGAGTTGTAGCCACCAAGGTTCGAGAGAGCCTCGGTCTTGAAGGCCGTGATCTTGTCGTTCTCATCAAAACCCATGGTCAGCGTCGTGATGTTGTCGCGACCTGCGCAGTCCGAGAGGATCGCCTCGCCCCGTTCCGAGATCCACTTGACCGGGCGCTGGAGGTGCAGCGTTGCGTGACCCGCCACAAAATACTCCGGATAGTTGAAGTTCTTCATCCCGAAGGCGCCGCCCACATCAGGCGTGAAGACGTGGATCTTCTCCTTCGGGAAGTCGAGGCGCTGCGCAAGCTCGTCCGTCGCCTTGTGAACGCCCTGAGACGCGTAGTGGAAGTGTAGCTCGTCACCATCGAAGGCCGCGACGCAGCCACGGGTTTCCATCGACGCCACATGAACACGGTTGTTCACAGCCTCCATGGATATGGTGCGATGAGAGGCGGCGAGCGCTGCCTCCGTCGCCTCTTGATCGCCCATTCCCCAGTCATAACAGAGATTTCCGGGCGCCTCTTCGTGCAATTGTGCAGCGCCCGGGGCCAGGGCATCCGCCATCTCGGTGACGACCGGCAGATCGGTATAGTCGACATCGATCAGCTCAAGCGCGTCCTTGGCCTCAGCCACCGTCTCGGCAATCACGCAGGCCACGGGCTCGCCAACATAGCGCACCCGGTCCAGGGCTATGATGGGACGCTTGGGCTTCGTGGACGTCGTGCCGTCCCGGTTCTCCAGCGTCAGCGCGGTGATGTCATTGTCGAGTGCTGCGTCGATATCCGCACCGGTCAGCACCATCAGGACGCCGGGCGCATCCAGGGCGGCCGAGGCATCCATGGTCATCTCGGCATGGGCGACGGGGCTGCGCAGGAAGACCGCACGCGCGGTCCCGGGCAGGGTCAGATCTTCGATGTAATTCCCCTCGCCCTTGAGGAAGCGAACATCCTCCACACGGCGCACAGGCTGGCTGATCCCGAACTTGGTCATGGCGTACCCCTGGGTGACAGTTTGGGTGAAAGGTAGAGGCTGGACGGAATAGGAAAACCCCCTCTGGCAAGGATATCATGCAGATGGTGACAGGCGGACCACAAGGGGCGCATCAATCAAGATCGAACGCGGGGTCGGATCCGCCCTCGGGACGGTCAGGCCAGTTCGCAGACCATGTAACGGACCGTCTTGTCGCGGTCTTCAAGATGGCGTTCGCCGACAACCTGAAAGCCCCGCGCAGCATGAAATGCGTCAGAGCCCGGGTTGGGCGGGTCCGCATTCACTTCGCAGCATATGCGTGTTTGCCCCGCCATGACGGCTTCGGCGAAGAGCCCGTCATAAAGCTGATCGGCCAGACCCATCCGACGATACTGCGGCGAGACGCACACCCGGTCCACATAGACGAACCGGTCATAACGTTCGCGGAACCACAGGAAATTCGGACTTTCGTTCAGCGAAATCTCACTCAGCGAAATCAGGAATCCCGCATCCTCGCCCGCCACCAGACACGCGAATCCGGTGCCGGTCAGATCGACCAGACCGGGCGCATCCAGCGGCGACAGCTCCGTTTCGTGCTGCATGTTCAGGTTCAGTACCCAGTCCATGTCATGGGCCATCATCTCGCGGACAATCACGCGACGGCCTCCGGGCGCGGAAACATCTGATCCATTGGGCGGGTTCGCCCATCGGGACCGACCAGTCGGACATGGTGCCGGCGCAATTGACGGGGCTCGGTGACCCCGCAGGAATGGGCGATCATCTCAACTTCCTTGATCACGTTCTTCGCATACTCGGCCACGTTCTTGTACTTCTCCCGCGGGACAAGCCCCTGCTGAAGATGTTTCTTATGCGTCGTGATCCCGGTCGGACAAGTGTTCTTGTTGCATTTGAGCGCCTGGATGCACCCGAGCGAGAACATGAACCCGCGGGCCGAGACAACAAAGTCAGCGCCCGTGGCAATGGCCCATGCGACATCGCCGGGGTTGACCAGCTTGCCGGACGCAATGAGGCGAATGCGGTCCCTGAGCCCGTGCGCGTGCAGAAGGTCCGAGACCATGGGCAACGCCTCGCGGATCGTCAGTCCCACGAGGTCCATCAGCGGCATTGGGGCGGCACCCGTACCCCCGTCACCGCCATCGACCGTAATGAAGTCCGGGGCGCTTTCCGGACCCCGCTTGCGGATCTCGACGACCAGGTCCTCCAACCAAGCAGTGCCTGCGATGACGGTTTTGAATCCGACGGGTTTGCCGGTGGCAATTCGGACGCGCGCAATCAGATCGAGCAACTCGCCAACATTGGAAACCTCGGCATGGCGGTTAGGTGAGATCGAGGCGTGTCCTTCCGGAATGCCGCGAATGCGGGAGATTGTCTCGTCCACTTTCTCCGCCGGCAGGATGCCCCCCTTTCCAGGCTTCGCACCCTGAGAGAGCTTGATCTCGAACATGCGGACTTGTGGATGGCCGGCGACCTCCCTCAACTTGGCATCCGAGAGGTTACCCTCCGCATCCCTTACACCGTATTTCGCGGTGCCGATCTGGAAGA
>JBCDID010000306.1:0-4787 GCA_038749355.1 Pseudomonadota bacterium
CCGCGAGGGGCCGGCCTCTTGCGTTTCAGAGTGTCTGAACCCTGATCAGGCTGCCGTCACCCGCGCGCGGACCAATTGGCGGGCAACGGGCTTCTGGGCGGCGCGGGCACCAAAGATCGCCCGGAAGAACTCGGCGATTGCCTGCGCCCGGGCGCGGCGCCCCTTCGCGACATAGTGGTCGATTGCGGCCTGATCGAAGCTCGGCGGTGTCAAGCTGGACTTAATCATCTGTTCACTCCTACAGCAGCGCACTTGATTGTGTCTGCATCTGAAGGGAATATGGGGCTTGCCAAAGGCGTCCGCAAACGAGTAATTCTCCAAATCAGTTAAATACAGCTTATGTGAAAAAGATGCCAGATCGATTGCTGCCGCTGACCGCCCTCCGCGCCTTCGAGGCTGCCGCCCGCCATATGAGCTTCGCCAAGGCGGCGGAGGAGCTTTTCGTGACCCCGGCCGCGTTGAGCTATCAGATCAAGCAGTTGGAGGAGCATCTGGGCACACCGCTCTTCGTACGCATGAACCGGGCCGTCGATCTGACCGAGGCCGGGCGCGCGCTGCAACCCGGGACCGCCGAGGGCTTCGACCAGTTGCGCGATGCGGTGCGCGCCGTGGCCCGCCTGCGCGATGATGCGGGTCTGACCATCACGGCGGGACCGGCGTTCACGGCCAAGTGGCTCGCGCCGCGGTTCTTCCGGTTCGCGAACAAGCACCCGGAGGTCGAACTGCGGTTTGTCGCGACGCTGCGGGTCATGGACTTCCAACGGGACGGCATCGATGCCGCCATCCGGTTCGGCCAGTCCATCTCCGACAACGAATACGGGGAAGAACTGGCGGAGGAATGGATGACGCCCGTCTGCACGCCCGCGCTGGCTGAACAGATCCGGCAGGATGGGATCGGCGCCGCCACGCTGCTGCATGACGAGAGCATCGAGTTCCTCGACCCCGCGCCCAACTGGCGGGCCTGGAGCAAGGCGGCAGGCATGGAGCTGGACTGGACCCACGGCCAGCACTTCACCAATGCGGACCACGCCATCGACTTCGCGCTGGAAGGTGGCGGCGTCGTGCTCGGCCGTGTCGTGCTGGTCGAACGCTACCTTGAGACCGGGCGCATGGTGGCGCCGTTCCCCTTGGCCATGCGCGCGGGCGCCAGCTTCCGCTTCGTATGTCCGAAGGGCGCCGAGACCACGCCCCGGATCTCCAAACTCCTGTGCTGGATGCGCTCCGAGATGGGCGGGATCACAAAGCATGCGGACGGCATGGAGATTGTTGACGCCCCATCGAATTGACGGATTCACATTCGATCAACGCTGCCTATAGTGTGCCGCGACAGCTGCGGGGTGCGATGAGGCGGCTATTGCGATATGTCACGGCGGGGGCCGCGTTGGCCATCCTGGTCGCCGTAGTGCTGGGGTTCGGGGGCGCGGCGCTGATTGCGGCGGATGCGGATGTGCTGGTGACGCATGAGACCACCAAGGCCATGCAGACAGGGGTCACGTCGCTCGCCTTGCATTACGAATACCGGCTGTCGCTGACGACCTCCGGGCAACAGTTGCGCACGGTGATCTGGTCGAAGTTTCCCATGAGCGCCGGGGCGCTGATGCTCGAGGACCAGATCGAGCCGACCGGTGCGATGGCGATGGTGGATCTTGGCGGAGGCCGCGAGGCACTTATTGTCGGCCTCCACCTGGCCCACTCCGCGGTGGGCAATCAGGAGGTGCAGATCCGGGCGCTCGGCACTTTGCTGGACGGACGGCCGCATCCGCGGATACTTCTCGGCGATTTCAATGCCACGCCCTGGTCATGGGCCATGCATCAGGTCGCCGAACTGAGCGAAACCCAGCGCGTCCCCGGATACCGGATCACCTGGGCCGGGGCCTACCCCTCCTTCGCCGGTGACATTCCCGCGCCCATCGGCCAGCCGATCGATCACATTCTGGTCTCGCCCGATATGGGCGTGCAGTCCGTCGAGACGCTGGACATCCCCGGTTCG
This sequence comes from Pseudomonadota bacterium, assembly GCA_038749355.1. Lineage (GTDB taxonomy): Bacteria > Pseudomonadota > Alphaproteobacteria > Rhodobacterales > Rhodobacteraceae > Thermohalobaculum. The sequence continues at coordinate 1,991 of JBCDID010000306.1, forward strand.
GACCATCTTGCAGTCAAGGCAACCCTGCTGATCCCCTAGGCCCGGCTTCCCCCGCGACCCTGCCGGGATTATAACAGGCGGGCAGCAGAGTTAATGGAGCGTTAGATGCGTCTTGGTATCCTGATGACCGGGCAAGTGAACGAAACCCTTGTCGACCAGGTAGGCGAGGTCGACGAGATGTTCGCCACGCTCTATCGCGCCGCGGATCCCTCGGTCGAGGTCGAGACGTTTGCCGTGTTGGACGGGGTGCTGCCTCCGGCGCCCGATGCATGCGATGCCTGGCTTGTGACCGGGTCCAAGCACGGCGTCTACGAGGATCTGCCGTGGTTGCCGCCGCTAAAGGAGTTCCTTCGCGCGGCGCGTGCCGCAGGGGTCCCTCTGATCGGGATCTGTTTTGGCCATCAGCTTTTTGCCGAGGCCTTCGGCGGTCGGGCCGAGAAGTTTGACGGCGGCTGGGGTTGTGGAGTCCACGACTATCGGATCGATACGCAGGCGCCTTGGATGGGAGATGCGGACGGTGGGTTTCTGATGCATGCGATGCATCAGGATCAGGTGACCTCTTTGCCGGAGGATGCGACCGTGCTGGCCTCGAGCCCGTTCTGTGCCAATGCGATGGTCGCCTATGGGGATGTCGCCATGCCCGACGCGATTTCGGTGCAGCCGCATCCCGAGTTCACCCATACCTACGCCGCAGGGCTTCTGGACCTGCGGGGCGGCTTGGTGATTCCGGAAAAGACGACCGCAACGGCGCGCGCCTCGCTCAATCAATCGACGGACGGGCTAGCGTTTGCGCGCTGGAGCCTTGCCTATGCCCGGGCAGCGATCTCAGCGCAAAAGGCCGCCTGAGTCCGGGTATCGCGTTCAGTAGGGCTTCGCGGCGTCGACCAGCACCTGCGCATCGAACAACCAGATCCCGCCCCGGTTTCTGGGCTCGTGGTTGGTGTAGGAGCCCGTGATCACTGCCTGCCCGTCACCGCTGAACGCGATGTTGGTGATGTAAGGCGCGTCCACTTCCAGCGCTGCGACAAGGCCGCGTTCCGCCTGCCAGCCCAGAAGCCGCTTCGTCCCGTATTCGGCGATCCAGATCGTTCCATCCGGCCCGATCTCTAACCCGTCAGGGCCGGTTTCGGGATAACGGGGTTTCGGGAGCTCCAAGGTGTCGAGATCCACGACGAGGCTGCGCGCACCTAATCCGGTCCCGCTCAGAGGATAACTCCACACCTTCCGCGCAAGATGTTCGGACAGCAGTAAACGGCCGTTTACCCGGTCAAGATGCACACCATTGCCATAGGCGAGGCCCTGCGCGTGCAGCGTCAGGGAACCGTCCGGGGCGAGGTGGTACAACCTCCCCTCAGCCGGCGCATTGGCCGAGAAGCGACCGGGGTCGGTGAACCACACACCGCCATCCCCGTCCGCGCTGACATCGTTCGGGTTGCGCAAAGGCGCTCCATCAGAGCCTGCTGTAATCTCCCCGATCACCTTGCCTGCCGCATCCAACCGCAGGAGCTTCGCCTCCAGATGACAGAGCACGATGAACTCGTCACTGCGATAGCGCGCAATCGCCGTGGGCCCGCACGGCTGGTCGTCCAGCACGGGAACCTTCTCGCTACCTTCAAGGCGATACACTTGGTTCGCGTTCATCTCGGCCCAGTAAAGATCGCCGCCAATCCAGGCTGGCCCCTCGGGATACCAACCAGAGAACGTCTGCTGTGCGCGGGTCGGAACCACCGATGCCGCCAGCAGGAGGATCGCCAGGAACCACCTCATCGGCGTGCCCGCCCCAGCCAGATCAGGGCCAGCCCGCAGAGCACTGTCACAGTCGCAAAGCAGTAGGTGATCACGGTCGAACCCACGGTTGGAATGAACCAGAACGTCGTGATCAGCGTCCCGAGGATGTTCCCGAACGTATTGATCCCGTAGACGGCGCCCGTCTGTTGCCCGCTCGACTCGGTGTTCTCCAGCAGCAACCGCACGGCGAAGGGCGAGTAGCAGGCGATCAGCGTCAGCGGCACGATCAGCATGAAGAACGCCGCCGCGGTGACACCCATCGGGCCATCGCCGAAGCTGTCGAAGACCCAGAGGATCATGGGCTCGAGCGCAGGCGGCACAACCGCCATACTGACCGCGGCCAGGATCACCAGCGCCCCCAACAGCGCCGCGGACGGGAACCGGTCCACAAGACGCCCACCCAGAAAGTAACCGATCATCAGCGCAAACAGCGTGACAGAGATGATCGCTGCCCAAGTATAGATGCCAGATCCGAACCAAGGGTTAAGAAACCGGGAGGACAGCATCTCGAACCCCATCAGCACGAAGCCGAGGACAAAGCCGTTCAGGTATATGCCTAGACGAAACTGACGGTCGGTCATGTCGGGAACACTATTGGGCGGGCTGGCTGATGGTATCCACGCCGGCATTGTGGCGCTCGATGGATTTCAGCATCTCGACCGGGGCGAAATCGTCGACCAGCGGGTCACTCCCGGGCACCGTGGTCAGGATACGCCGGCTCGAGAGCAGATCCGGCAGCGGGTAGTAGAAATCGTGGGCCTCCTGCAACGCGCGGGCCCGTTTCGCCAGCCCGTCTGCGTCCTTGTGCGGCCCGTCATAGGCCACGGCGACCACATTGCCGGAGGCCGGGTACAGCTCCACATGCTCAAACACGCTCGCCAGCGTCGCGATGGCGGCATCGAACAGCATGGTCGTCGGCTCGATATTCTGCGCCAGCACGCCACCCGGTTTCATCCGGCGCTTGGCTGTCTGGTAGAACTCGCGCGTCAGCATGTGAAACGGCACGAAC
>JBCDID010000307.1:0-4781 GCA_038749355.1 Pseudomonadota bacterium
ATGCGCCAGCCGCCGGAAAATTCGTGGCTTGGGCGGGACTGGGCCACGTGATCGAAACCGAGACCAGCGAGGATGGTCGCGGCGCGGGCCTCGGCGGAATGTGCGTTGATGTCGGTCAGCCGAGCCTGGATCTCGGCGATACGGGCAGGGTCTGCGGCGGTGTCCGCCTCGGCCAGCAGGGCGGCGCGTTCGGTGTCTGCGGCCAGCACGGTTTCCAGCAAGGTGCGGTGGTCGCCGGGGGCCTCCTGCGCGACTGTGCCGAGCCGCGCGCGGGGAGGAAGCGAGATATCGCCTGCATCCGGGGAAAGCTCACCGAGGATCAGGCGAAAGAGCGTGGTCTTGCCGGTCCCGTTGCGCCCCACGAGCCCCAGATGCGCCCCGGCAGGGATCTGCGCGGAGGCGGACTGGAACAGCGGCTTGCCCGCCATGGAGAACCCGAGATCGCGAATGGTCAGCATGGCCGCGCGCATAGCAGAGCCGGCCGCACGGGTCCAAGGGCAAATGGTGGGACGGGTCGCGCACCCAAATGGCCGCCGCCCGCTTCATTCTATGAGGCAGGATTCGGGTTAAGGATCAGATAACCATGACCCAAACTTTTCGTCGCACCCCGTGTTTTCCGCGGCGCCCTTTCTTTCCCGCCGCGCGCTGTCTTTCTCGCCGTGCCCTGTCTGTCCCGCCGCGCACTGTGTTTCTCACCGCACCTTGTCTTTCGCGCCGCGCCCTGTAGGCCCCACAAAAAGAGGCGCGGCAATTGTTCACTGGCACTCGGCAGGTTTGCGCTAACTCCCACGAAATGCTTGATGTGCGGCAAGGCGAGGCGATGAAGGATCTGACCATGGGCGATGCGGTGGAGCCGATCTGGTACGGAGAGATGACGCTCGACGTGCTGCGCTGGGCGCACGAGGGCACGTTGACCGACGTAATGGGGATCGAGTTCACCGAGGTGGGACCGGACTTCCTGCGCGGACGCATGCCGGCGGAGCCCCGGAATTTCCAGCCCTATGGGATCATTCACGGCGGCGCCTCCGTCGTCCTTGCGGAAACGCTGGGGAGTTGCGGAGCGGCGTGGTCCGTGAACCCCAAGACGCACCGCGCTTTCGGACAGGAGGTCAACGCCAATCACCTGCGCCCGGTGAGCAAGGGCTGGGTGCATGGTCTGGCGCGTCCGGTGCATCGGGGTCGGCGCAGTCAGGTCTGGACGATCGATCTGACGGATGACGAGGGACGCCCGACATGCATCTCCCGCCTCACAATGGCAGTGGTGGAACTGTAACGTTGGTGGCGGGGGGCTGAGTGCGGCTGCGGCCCTCGCGGGGTTGGAATTTGGAGGGAGACAGCGGCCCGCTGTCCTTACCTATCCTTTGGCGCGATCAGCTCTGACCGACGAGACGCAAACCCCGCCGGCCGGCCTGCGAGCATGCCTGGCGCGCGGCCTGAAGCTCCGCCGACGTCTCCTGTAGCAGGGCGTCGAGATCATCGATCCGCGCAATGATTTCACCCGGAGTGCCACTGGGCGGCAGATGCGTGTGGCCAACGGCCCGGCGTGTTCTGTCGAGCTTGTCGAGCGCACTTAGAAGACGGGCACGAGTTTCACTGTAGTCGTGGGAAACGGACATTTACGGGTTCCATGGCGAATCAATCGGTCGACTATTTTAGTCAGGTATAAGCCATCTAACACTATGCGCCCAATTGGTTAAGGGAGTGTTTGAATTTTGTTTGTCTCAACTTGCACGGTGTAACATGTGCTACAGTACTCGCGGGGGTTGCGTGCTGCAATCTACCCATTCCGGCAGCGGGGACTGCCGGGAACCCATTTGACGCAAGGAGACAATTCAGTGACCCAGCATCATGGTATGAAACAGCTCGGGGGGATGTCGGCGCATTGCAAGCCCGGTCATGAGCCCCAGGAAGAAGATCGCTTCGGCCGCATGTTCCACTTGCCGCCGTCCTATGTCCCGGCTGACGTCCTCAAGCATGTCGGCAAGGCCGGCGGCCCGATGGATGACAAGGGCAAGCCCAGCCGCACCAAGACCGTGCCCGTGGGCCACGTGTTCTTCGGTCAGTTCGTGGACCACGACATCACCCTGGACGTGAGCTCCAGTTTCTCCCGCGTCAACGAGCCTTCCGAGATCGAGAACGTGCGCACGCCGACGCTGGATCTAGATTGTGTCTATGGCTCCGGCCCCGAACCGCACCCGTTCCTCTACGATCAGGCCAACGGCCCGATGAAGGGCGTGCGTCTGCTGACCGGTGCCGACCAGAAGGGTGGAGGTGTCCAGAAGTTCGACCTGCTGCGCAACCCGCAGGGCACCGCCGTCATCGGCGATCCGCGCAATGACGAGAACCGCATCGTCAGCCAGATCCAGCTCGGCATGATCAACTTCCACAATCACGTGGCCGAGACCCTGCGCACCGAGGCGTACAACGAGAATCCGAAGCGGGATCTCAAGGGGCACGACCTGTTCGTCGAGGCGCGGCGCACCACGACGTGGCACTACCAATGGGGCGTCGTGAACGACTTCCTCGTGGCCATGTGCGGTGAGGCCGTGGTGAAGGACATCCTCGCCTGCGGGCGTCAGTACTATTGCCCGCTTGTGCCGCACATCCCGATCGAGTTCGCCGTGGCGGCCTATCGGTTTGGCCACTCGATGGCGCCCATGAAGATCCAGGTCCAGAACAAGGGCAAGCACTTCGAGCTCTTCTCGAAGGAGCTCGGCAATGGCTTCTCGCCCGTGCCGTCCAAGGACGCAGTGGTCGACATGCGCGAGATCTTCTTCGTGCCGACGAAGTCGGGGACCCAGACGGCGGAGACGCTGGACACCTTGATGGCATCCGAGCTGCTGGCCCTGCCGTTCATCACCAATGACGAGAACTCGCTTGCCACCCGGAACCTTCTGCGCGGCAACTCCTTCCTGCTGCCTGGCGGCGACAAGATCGCCGAGAAGATGGGCCGCCCGGAAGACGAGATCGCCAAGGTGATGAAGAAGATCCACCACCTCTCGAAAGGCGAGATCACCGAGGGCGCACCGCTCTGGCTCTACCTTCTCGCCGAGGGTGAGGTTGTCGGGCGCGAGACGAGCCCGGGCAAGTTCGACAAGGGCGAGGGCCTGGGTCCGGTCGGGGCGCGCATCGTGGCCGAGGTGATGATCGGCCTGCTGGAGCTCGACGAGGAGAGCTACCTCGGGGCCAACCGCAACTGGACCCCGCGGGCCGAGTGGGACGACATCGGCAAGATCATGCTGGCGGTAAACCCGTCCCTGTTTGATTGATCAGACAATGGTGTCCGGGGCAACCCGGGCACCTCCCTTCAGGCCGCGTTGCAGCTCAGCAGCGGTTTATTGTTCTTCAGATGTCTGGCGATCAACTGATGTTGCTTGCGGCCTGACGCAACGATACGTGCCGGCGGTACCTGCTGATCCGAGGCCATAAGCTCCGGGAACAAAGCGAAGATCTCAGTCTGTGCCTCTATGTCTAGCGAGGCCAGAGCGATCCGGCCAGGAAGAAGGCTCTCTGCCGGGGTGCCATGAGCGAAGACGATCTCATGGTGGTCGAACAGGAAGTGGTGATAGCCGATCACATCGATCTGCCCCACAAGTTCTACTCCAGGCAAACCGATGAGCCGCTTTGCCGGAACCAAGGTTTCGACGCAACCGAACATCCGCTCAGCAATCTGGGAACGGACCAGCATCCGATGCTGTTGCGAGACAAGCAGGTCCGTCGCAGGCAGGCCAGCTCCGAGTGCTCCAGCGGCGATCCGCACCGGCCGGAACCGGCCCAGTGCGGGCACGATCTTGCCACCTGCCCAGCGGATTGGTTGCAGGCCGTGGTCGAGTGTCCTGACCAAATCGCCTGCCCTAAGAGTCTCGACCTGTCGCGGGCCGCTGGACGTGTCGATCAAAGTACCTGTCGCAAAACACACAAAGCTCTGCAGAGCATTCTGGAACAGGCCCGTGAAACCGCTGCCAGCGATTGAGGTGACGTTGATGGATTCGATTGGGAGATTGCTTGGCCCGTTGAGATCGGTGCCCGCGAAGTTCGAATTTGTTAGAAACAGGTTGCCGTTGGTGTCCTGATACATGACCGCGTTCGAGAACGATTGGCTGGAACCATTGGTGTAGGTCACGTCGAGGTTAACAACCACGAGGCTGTCGACAAAGCCCCCGACAGTCCCGCCGCCAAGATCGTAGCTGATCGGTTCTGGACCCATGTTGTCGGTCAGCATGTCGCCAGAGTTGTTGATGTCGTCATAGGTGACGGAGACGACCTCGTCGTGCAGTGGCGCGCCTGACGAACCAAAACTTCCAAGATAGACGGAGGCGTTTTCGAGGCCAAAGCTGCCCTCGTTCGTGTCCGCATCTGCCACGTTTCCGAGGAAGATCGCATCACTTGTCGAAAGTGCCATCGAAATCCGTTCTCGAGCCCGCTAATCGGGTTCACCCGGGGCGAGTGTGTGCCGGATTGGCTAACGGGTGGTTTAAATTGTCATTTCTGCAGATCATCCCGCAGGCTTGTGATGAATTCCACCAGTGCGGCGGTGGCGAGCCCGAACCCCAGCATCCCGTTGGCGCCGATCATTGCTCCGAGGATCCTCCAATTCTCGCTCGGCAACACGTCGCCGAACCCGAGTGTCGTGTAGGCGGCCAATGCAAAATAGATTGAGGGTTCCAACGCCTCGAACCCGCCGACCAGCAACAGCACGACCGCCCAGATCCATACGCCCGCGATCATGCCCACCAGCATCCAGAGCGCGTAGAGCGAGATGATAAGCGTCATGGTTCGGA
>JBCDID010000308.1:0-4775 GCA_038749355.1 Pseudomonadota bacterium
CGAACTCCGGCACCGGTTTGTCGATCAGCGCCGATGGCAGGGTTTGCGCGTCGTCCCGCTGCAGGCCCAGCAGAAAGACCGAGAGTACCATGGCGGCGCCCAAAGCCGGGAACAGCATCCAGAGCCGGAACCCGGATCTCGGCTGAGAGGTCTCGCTCATCGGCCCCGCTCCTTGTCGGCCTTCTCAAGCTCCCGCCGCGCCCGGGCGTTCGCAGCCACGCTTGCCCAGATCAGGCCGCCTAACAGGATCAGCGCGGAGCCGTAGGACACAAGGATGTGAAACGTATACTTGTCGCCAAGCCAGCTCATGCATAGGCCCCTTCGCGCACCCGCAACGCCCTGAGCCGCCGCGCCCGGATCTCGGTGCGTGCGCGGACCACAAGGATCGCAAAGAACAACAGGTAGAAACCGATCATGCAGATGTACAGGGGCGTGCGGAACACATCATCGACGCGCTGGCCTGTCTCGACGGAGAGCGACGCCGGTTGGTGCAGCCCGGCCCAGAACTCTGCCGCATAGCGCGACAGGAAGGCGAAGATGACGCCCACCATGCACAGAACCGCCGACAGGTCCGCGGCCTTTTCGGGTTCCTCGATCGCGGCCCACACGGCCATATAGCCGAGATAGAAGAAGAACATGATCAGGACGGAGGTCAGGCGCGGGTCCCACTCCCACCATGTGCCCCACATGGGCTGGCCCCAGACCGCGCCCGTGATCAGCGCAAGCGCCGTGAAAACGGCGCCCACCGGGGCCGCGGCCTTGGCGACCAGAAAGGATACATGGTGGCGGCGTACGAACCCGATACCGCTCGCGATCGCCATCAGCAGATAGGTGTTGATGGCGATGAGTGCCGAGGGCACGTGGATAAAGATGATCTTCACGGAATGGCCGAACAGTTCCGCCTCGGGCGTGAAGAACAGCCCCCAGACAAGACCGATCCCGAGTACAATGCCTGAAAGTGCCCACAAGGGGACCAGAAGCTTGCCGGTCAGGGCCATGAACTGGGCCGGATTTGCAAAACGCCAGATAGACATGCGCAGATTCTAGGTCATTGAAGGGAAAGGGGCAATGAACGGCTGAACGGCTGCGGCGCTTTGGTCCAGCTTGTCGCGTCAGGCCGCATTCACGCGCAGCGCGGCGGAGGCGGCGAAGGGGGCAAGGGCAGCGGCCATCAGGGTGACAGCACCCGTCAGGGCCAGGGCCGCAGTCGGGTCGATTGCCAAGAGGGCCTGGTCCACGGCACGCGCGCCAAAGATCAGCGTCGGGATGTAGAGCGGCAGCACGAGGATCGAGAGCAGGAGCCCGCCGCGCCGCACGCCGACCGTGATGGCCGCGCCCACGGCCCCGACAAGGCTGAGCGCCGGGGTCCCGATGGCAAGGCTGAAGACCAGCACCGGCAGGGTCTCGACCGGCAGTGCCAGCATGACGCCCAGCACAGGTGCGATCATGGTCATGGGCAGGCCGGTGGTCAGCCAGTGGGCGACCGATTTCGCCAACACCACCTGCTCCAGCGCCACGGGTGCCAGCATCAGCTGATCCAGCGAGCCATCCTCATAGTCCGCCTGAAACAGACGGTCCAGGGACAGCAACGCGGCCAGCAAAGCCGCAATCCAGAGGATGCCGCCCGCGATCTTCTGCAAGGTGTTGCCTTCCGGGCCTATGCCCAGGGGAACCAGGACGATGACGAGGACGAAGAAGGCCACGCCGATGGACCCGCCGCCACCCAGGCGCAGGGCCAGGGCAACGTCGCGGCGGACCAGGGCGAGGAGCGCGCTCACGCCCACTCCCCGGCAAGGAACGCGTCTTCTTCGACGGGGGCCGACGGCTCGAGCGGCCGCATCTCCAGCACAGGGCCGTCACCGAGGCCGAGATCGATATGGGTCGCCACAAGCGCGAGCCCACCCGTCGAGATATGCTCCCGGATGAGATTTGCGACGACCTCGGTCGAGGCCGCATCCAGCGACACGGTCGGCTCATCCAACAGCCAGAGCAGGCGGTCCATGACCAGCAGCCGGGCGAGGCCGAGCCTGCGTTTCTGCCCCGCCGAGCACTGAGCGGCTGGGCGGTCGGCAAGAGGTTCGAGCGAGAACATCTGCAAGGCATGATCGACGCGGCCCGCCTCGGCACCAAAGAGGCTCGCCCAGGCCGCAAGGTTCTGCTGCAAGGTCAGCGCGGGCTTGATGGCATCGAGATGCCCTGCATAGGCCACAGATTCCTGGAAGGCCGCGCGGGCGCGGGAAAGTGCCAGATCGCCGAGACGCGCTTCGCCGTCCGCCGGCGGCACCAGCCCTGCGAGCACGCGCAGCAGACTGGATTTGCCGACGCCATTGGGTCCACGAATCTGCGCCGCCTGCCCTTCTTCCAACCGGAACGAGAGCCCGCGAAACACCGGCCGCCCCCCGCGCCGGCACCCCAGATTTTCGAGAACCAAGTCCATGGACGCCTTGTCGGGCAGATCATGTGCGCTGGCAACCCCGAGGCTTGGGCACCCGCAGCCGCCCCGTTTGGTCCTGTGCCTTGAGGTGTTGCGACATGGACGCCGGGGCCATTTGATGTGCCGCCTTGGGGCCGGAACCGTGGTGCCGTGCGCCATATGACCCGCGCGAAATGATCCCGCGCCACTTGATCCCGTGTCCGGTGATCCCGTGACGCATGGTCCCGCACCAAATGGTCTTGCGCCGTGAATAGCTGCGCCATCTGACGATGCGCCAAGTGGTCCTAGCTCTTTCGACGCTGCGCCCTGCGGTCGCGCGACAACTGGGACCCGACGGGCTTCATTGACCTTTAACCACGATCCGCGATCCAACAATCAAGAGGGCGGTGGCCCTTTGGGCGTCTCGCCTCAGGACGCGCGATTTAGGACGCGCCCTTCGCCTTGCGCCTGAGGTTTACCCAGTCGTTCTGGCCGATATGCATCGTGCCGGGCAAGCGGAACTCGTCCCGGAACCGCGTGGGATTGCCGAACTCGAAGTAGTCGTCGTGCACCAGCGCGTCCTGCTTCACGACCGGCCAGATGACGTTGCGCAGGAACACCTGGTCCGTCGTCACGTTGTTCATGCGTTTCTGCTCGGCGTCCAGATGGTCCGTGACCCGCTTACCCAGATTGCCGAGATTGCCCCGATGCGCCCCCCACATGCCCGCCAGGATCAGCTCGGAATGGGTCGCAAGATCCCGCATCACGTGGAACGCCTTGCCCGACTTCAGCCAGTCCTCGACCGCCGCGCGCTCCTTCATGTTCATCACCGAGTCCGCATCCCGCACGATGTAGAGGTCCACGTTCGGGTCGTCCTCGACCATGAACCGCCAGAACAGACCGAACTTGGCAGCGGGCAGCTTGTCCGGCGCCATCACCACCTGCGCGCCGTGGTATTGCAGCGCCTTGATCAACTGCTCGGGCACGGAGCGGTCAACATAGAAGCGGGCCTGCCAGCCAGGATAGAGATAGCGCGCCACGACCGCATTGTTCTGCGCGCCCGTCAGGTACCGCCCGTCCGCACCCCAGAGCGAGAAGACAATCAGGTTGCGCGCAGGCTGCGTGGGATCGAAAGGCCGTACCACAGGCTCGAGCTTTGGCGCCGGATCTGCGCCGGCATCCTTCATCTCCAAGGACCGTGTGCCGTACTTCACCGCCTCGGGAATGTTCTTCAGATCCCCGTGCATCATGCACATGACGTCGTTGAAGACGATGGGATCGAACAGCGTCTCATGCGCACCGGTGAACTCCAGCGCCTCCTCGACCCGGCGGCACTTGCGCAGCAAGAGCGAGATGTTCTTGGCGTTCTCCGCCGTCTTCTCCTGCTCGAACGCGACCTTCGCATGCAAGATCGCCTGATCGAACTGCTGGCTCTGGAAATAGAACATGCCCAGCAGCTTCTCCATCATCAGCGTCCGCTTGGGCTCGGCCAGCAGGACGTCCGCATCCTCCTGTGTCAGCTTCACGGTCGGGTCGCTCTGGACCCTGCTGACGATGGCTTCTGCCCTGCTGCTCATGACCGTCTCCCTCCAGCTTCCGGCGCACGTGTCTACTCCAACGAGTGCAAACAGACCATGACGTCCGCACGGCCTTGTGCACTGCCCCGGAGTTGCCAACCTAGACAATTCCGTCCAGAAACGGGATCGGAATTCAGCCACTCAGCCACGCGTCGGCAAGGATCACGCAAGACGCGGCGCCAAGCAGGAGCCAGCCATGCCCATCACCGTCGGACAGGACACTGCCAACACTCGCCGTGAGCTTTCGGCAGGAAGCTCCTCGATCGCGTATTACTCGATCAAGGCCGCCGAGGAGGCGGGGCTCGGAACCTTTGCCCGCCTGCCCGCTGTCCTGAAGGTCGTGCTGGAGAACATGCTCCGTTTCGAGGACGGCAAGACGGTCCACCTGGATGACATAAGGGCGTTCTCCGAATGGGCCGACAATGGCGGCAAGGCGGAGCGCGAGATCGCCTACCGCCCTGCCCGCGTGCTGTTGCAGGACTTCACCGGTGTGCCCGCCGTGGTCGACCTCGCCGCCATGCGCGACGCCATCATCTCGCTCGGCGGCGATGCCGAAAAGATCAACCCACTGAACCCGGTCGATCTGGTCATCGACCACTCGGTCATGATCGACGAATTCGGCCACCCCCGCGCCTTCCAGCTGAATGTCGAGCGAGAGTACGAGCGCAATGGCGAGCGCTACCAGTTCCTGAAATGGGGTCAGGGCGCGTTCGACAACTTCCGCGTGGTGCCGCCGGGCACGGGCATCTGCCTGGCTGAGATACTCAAGGTTCACCTGGTGGCAG